>NZ_RZPW01000064.1:0-14251 GCF_003998455.1 Mesorhizobium sp. M7A.F.Ca.CA.001.08.2.1
GGCGCCAAGTGCTCTTGCAGCAGCAGTCCCTTGCCCTTGCGATCCTCGGTCAGGTAACCGATGCCGGCGTCGATCGCCGCGCGCGGCGATTGGAAATGGACCGACTTGCCCTCAAGTTCGATCTTGGCAACTGCCGGGCGCAAGCCGATAATGCCCTCGAAGAGTTCGGTTCGGCCTGCGCCGACCATACCGGCGAACCCCAGGATCTCGCCCTTGTGGACCGTGAACGACACGTCCTCCACATAGCCGGGAACGGAGGCGTTCCTCACGCTCAGCATCGGTACATCCGAAGGCGCTGCGGTTCTCTCAGGATAGAGCGCTGCCAGTTCGCGCCCGACCATCAGCCGCGCCATGTCCATCTGGCTCAGCGTCTTGCCGGGATAGGTGCCGACCATCTTGCCGTCGCGCAGAACGGTCACTTTGTCTGCGACCCGCTGCACCTCATCCAGCCGGTGGCTGATATAGAGCACGGCGGTGCCGTGAGCCTTGAGTTGCAGGACGATCTCCAGCAGGCGCTCGACCTCGCCACCGGTCAGAACGGCGGTCGGCTCGTCGAAGATAACCACCTTGTGGTCGTCAAGCAGGGCGCGAGCGATCTGCACCATCTGCCGGTCTGCCAGCGAAACGTCGCGCACCAGTGCCCTTGGCGAGACCGCGCAGCCGATCTGCGCCAGTTTCTCGGTTGCCAGCCGGCGCATGGTGCGGTCATCCACGACATGGCCACGCGAAAGCTCTCGCCCGAGAAACAGATTGTCGGTGACCGTGAGCCCCTCGGCGAGCAGGATCTCCTGATGAACCAAAGCGATACCGGCATCCTGTGCTTGGGCAGGCTTGGCAAATTTCACCGCGTGTCCGTTCATCGACAACGTGCCGTGGCTTGGCTCGACATAGCCGGACAGCAGCCGCATCAACGTCGACTTGCCGGCACCGTTCTCGCCAATGATGGCATGGATCTCTCCCGGCAGGACGTCCAGGGTGACGTCCGACAGCACCGTCACTGGGCCGTATTGCTTGGACAATTCCTGGGCGCGCAGCACCGGTTCAAGCGAACCAGGCGCTTCGCTGGACAACATGCTCCCGCCCTCCCCGGCGATATTCGCGGCAATGGACATCCGTTCCGACCTCAATCGAATGCCGGGAGCAGGCGATCGCGCGAGTGCTCGATATGGATGCGCATCGCCTTTTCGGCGGCATCGGGATCGGCCGAGCCGAACGCGGCAAGGATCGCCTCGTGTTCGTCAAGCGCCTCCTCGGTCACGCGTGCATGGAACATCAGGCGGAAGATGTGGAAGTGCGTGTGCTGGTGGCTCAACGTCTCGCGGATGAGTTCGTTTTGAGAAAACTCCATGATCTTGTCGTGGAAGATCGCATCCTGCCTGGCGAAATTCGAATAGCGCACGCGATCATCCTTGCCTTCGCGGCGTGACATCACGCCGGCAGCTTCGAGCAACAGATCGAGCTTGGCGTCGTCCATCGTTGCGGCGGCCTTTGCGGCGCCATGCGGCTCGAGCAGCAGACGCATCTCGTATAATTCGTCGAAACGGCGCCGGGTGATCTGGGGCGCGGCACGATAACCGATCAGATGCGTCTTGAGCACCAGGCCTTCGCCTTCGAGCCGTCCGAGGGCTTCCCGGATCGGCGTGTGCGAGACGTTGAATTCCTTGACCAAGCTGTCGACTGTGATGCGCGAGCCGGGGGGGATCTTCAGCGCCATCAACTGCGCGAAGATGGCTTCATAGACATCTTCGACGAGACTGTTGGCGCGCTGGATGCGACCAGCTCCAATGCTGGCGTCGCTTGGGTCGGGTAAGTTTGCGGTCTGCATATTTTGCCTCTTGACAGTGAGGACTGCTAACACGATGGTTCCGCGGATGCAATCCTATATCCTATACGATTTTAAAGCGGATATCTTTTAAGTGCGAGAGACACACTCTTAAACCGTCCGATCCAGACCGAGTTCAATGCCTCCGTTTCCAGTCAGCAGCCGTCAAAGGACCAATCATGACCCTCTTCGCCGCCCTGCGGTTGCCGCGCGAAATCCTGTTCGGGAAGGGGCAACGCCATGTGCTGCCGACGGTCGCCGCCCGGTTCGGCCGACGCGCGCTGGTCTGCACCGACGAGCGTTTCGCGGGCACAACGGTATTCGCCGACATCATCAAGTCCCTTCAGTCAGCCTCGATCGAGGTCCTGGTGCATGATCGTGTTCTGCCCGACGTGCCACGCGACACGGTCGGCATCTGCGTCGAGGAAGCGAAGGGGTTCGGGCCGGATATGGTGATCGGCATCGGCGGCGGCAGCTGTCTCGATTTCGCCAAATGCGCCACCCTGCTGCTCAGCCATGGCGGCAAGCTCCAGGACTATTACGGGGAGTTCAAGGTGCCGGGTCAGACACTGCCGCTGATCGCCGTACCCACCACGGCCGGCACCGGCTCCGAGGTGACGCCGGTCGCGGTGATTTCCGACCCGGACCGGACGCTCAAGGTCGGCATATCGAGCCCTCACCTTATCGCCGCGGTCGCTCTGTGCGATCCCGAGCTGACAATGACCTGTCCGCCTGGCCTGACCGCGATCGCCGGCGCCGACGCCTTGACCCATGCGATTGAGGCCTTCACCGCCATGCGGCGCGGTGAAGACCCCAATCTGCCGCAACAGCATGTCTTCATCGGCAAGACTGCGCTGACAGACCATTTCGCGTTGCTCGCGATAAAGCTGCTTGGCCGGAGTCTGGAGAAAGCCTGCAGCGACGGCACGGATGCCGACGCGCGTGCCGATGTCATGATGGGCGCTCTGGCGGCGGGCTGCGCGTTCGGCACCGCCGGCACGGCGGCGGCGCATGCCGTGCAATACCCGGCAGGCGCCCTCACCCACACCGCCCATGGTTTGGGCGTGGCCACAATGATGCCTTACGTGATGACCTATAACAGCCGCGTCGCCGCTCACGAGATGGCAGAGATCGGCGCGGCACTTGGCTTGGAGGCCAAGGCGCGAACCGCCGACGAGATGGCAGCCGCCACGATCGAGGAGATCAGGCGATTGTTCGCGGCGATCGGTATTACGCCGACACTGGCGGATCTGGGCCTCCCTGCCGATAAGCTTGACTGGACCGCCGAGCAAGCGCTCGGCATCGACCGCCTGATCAAGAACAATCCGCGTGCGTTCGATCTCGGCACGATGCGACGCCTCGTCCAGGCCGCCCATGACGGCGACCTCGCCGCCTGCGTTATGTGAGAAACGGAACAAAGCGATGAATTTGAACGCTCAGCAACTCGACCAGGATGGCTATGACGTGCGCGGTTTTTCGCACGGACTCTACATCGACGGCACTTGGCGGTCGTCCTCCGACGGTCGGCTCATCGATGTCGTCGATCCCTCCTCCGGGGCGGTGATCGCGGCGGTTCCCGATGCGACGGTCGAGGACGCCACCGCCGCCGTCGAGGCGGCGGCCAAAGCAGCTAGGAGATGGCGGGAAACTGCGCCGCGCAAACGCTCGGAAATCCTTCGGCGCTGTTTCGAACTGATGGTCGAACGCTCCGAAACGCTCGCCATGCTGATCTCGCTGGAGAACGGCAAGGCGCTGCGCGACGCGCGCGGCGAAGTGGCTTATGCCGCCGAGTTCTTCCGCTGGAATGCCGAAGAGGCGGTCCGGATCACCGGTGAATTCGGCACCGCGCCATCCGGCACCAACCGGATCGTGGTCGATTATGAGCCGATCGGAATTTGCGTGCTGATCACACCGTGGAATTTTCCGGCCGCGATGGCGACCCGCAAGATCGCGCCGGCGCTGGCGGCAGGCTGCACTGTCGTCCTGAAGCCGGCCAGCGAAACACCACTGACGGCCTATGCGCTGGCGGCACTCTACAGCGAAGCCGGCGTGCCTGCCGGCGTCGTCAACGTGCTGACCACGACCAATCCCGGGCCGCTGACTTCGGCCATGCTTGCCGATCCGCGGGTCAGGAAGCTGTCCTTCACGGGGTCGACGGGTGTCGGCCGAACCTTGCTCGGCGAGGCTTCAAAGCATGTCATTTCGTGTTCTATGGAACTCGGCGGCAATGCCCCGTTTGTCGTCTTCGACGATGCCGATCTCGACGCCGCCCTCGATGGCGCGATGATCGCCAAGATGCGCAACGCCGGCGAAGCCTGCACCGCCGCCAATCGCCTCTATGTGCAATCGGGAATCTATGATGCTTTTGCCGACGGGCTCCGCAAGCGCATGGCGGCACTTAAGGTGGGGGCGGGCCCGAATGCCGACACCGAGTGCGGGCCGATGATCACCAGAAAGGCTGTCGACAAGATCGATCGCCTGGTCAAGGACGCGGTGGGCCGGGGAGCCAAGGTGCTTTGCGGCGGGGCGATTTCGGAGGAAGAAGGATTCTTCTATCCGCCAACAGTGCTGTCCGAGGTGCCGCCGGATGCGGAGATGGCGCACGAGGAGATTTTCGGCCCGGTGGCACCTATCACACGCTTCGACACCGAGGCCCAGGCCATCGCCCATGCTAACAACACGGAATATGGCCTGGCCGCTTATATATACACACGCGATGTTGGGCGCGGCATGCGGGTGGCGTCGGGGATCGAGGCCGGCATGATCGGCCTCAACCGGGGACTGATGTCGGATCCGGCCGCACCATTCGGAGGCGTCAAGCAGAGCGGCCTTGGCCGCGAAGGCGGCCAGCACCACGGCATCGCCGAGTTCATGGAGGCTAAATATATTGCCGTCACCTTCTGAACCGGCAGTCATGTCAAAGGACCCTTTCCGCACGCGCGACCATGTGGCCGATTTTGACGATATCGTGGCCGACATAGTGACTCGCAGCGCCGAAACCCGGGCGACCCTGCCGATATCGGCGGGTATCGCCTATGGCGAGGGCGAGGCCGAAAGGTTGGACCTGTTCTTTCCGCCCGGTGTGCGCAGGGATCTTCCCGTGCACATCTTCATCCATGGTGGCTACTGGCGCATGTTCTCCAGAAGCGACTATTCTTATGTAGCGAACACAGTCACCAAAGCTGGGGCGATCGCGGTCATCGTCGATTATGCGCTGATGCCCGAATTCAGGATGGCGGCAATCGTCGACCAGATCCGGCGTGCCAAACAATGGGTGCTGGACAATATAGCCGCCCATGGCGGCGACCCTGCCCGGCTAAGCGTAAGTGGTCATTCGGCGGGTGCGCACCTGGCCACATTCCTGTTCGAAAAGGCGCCAATGCCGTCGCGCATACGTGCGGCGCTGCTGCTAGGCGGCCTTTACGACCTCAAGCCCCTTCAGACCTCCTTCCTCCAGCCGTTAATCGGCATCACTGATGAGGAGGCAGCTGCCTTCACCCCAATGACGCGGTGGCATGACCCGGAGACGGCAGCGACCATTCTCGTCGGAGATCAGGAAACGTCACCTTTTCACCAGCAGGCCGCCGACTTCGGAAAGCGCTTGCGCGCGCAGGGGCACCCTGTCAGCGACCTCCGCCTGAATGACCGAAACCACATGAACAGCGTGCGTGATCTGGGCATCAGCGGCACACAAGCTGGCGATTGCCTGATGGCGATGATCGATGGAAACGGCCTGTAGGACGGAAACCCAGGGAGAGCAGGGCCCGCTTGTGCCTTACTTGACACTCCCGTCACTCAGGAAAGTACCGTCACGGGGATCGCGGCACGCTGCCGGCATCGGGCTGAGCTTTGCGACAGGTGAAATCCGGCAGAGCACACAACCGACGATTCCTCATCCTCTTTTTCCACACTGACGAACTGCACAGCGCATCAGAAAATCGAAATTGCCCCTGCCGCCCTGAGCCGCGATGGTCTTTACGCAAGCAGCCGGCTTAGGGCTGTGGAGGAACGTCGTCGCGGCAAAGCCCTGGGGCAAGGCCGCTTTGGCACGCCGCTGGTTCAAACCGGCAGCGAGGGAGGAACTGACTTGGCTGGTTCGGGCAAATCCGACACCGCGCGCTTGGGCATCAAAATGTCCCAGGAACTCGTCGTCGGCGCGATCTCGGCCGTCCTCTTCCTGGTGTTCTCGGCGACGCTCAACAATTTCCTGAGCCAAGGCAACATCCTTGCCATTCTCAAGAATGTCTCGATCCTGGGCACGCTGGCCGTCGGCATGGGGCTCATCGTCGTTGGGCGCGGCATCGACCTGACCATGGTGGCGGTGATGGTCGTCGGCGTCGCCTTCAGTATTTGGATCTCCACCTGGGGCGTCGACTTCACGCTGGCCGTCGTCTTCGGGGCCATCCTGGTCGCGGCCATCGGCCTGTTCACCGGCGTCATGGTGGCGGTGGCCGAAATTCCGCCGATCTTCGCCACCCTTGCCATCGCGTCCTCGGTCTACGGCTCTGGCCGCATCGTCTTTGCGTCCGACGTGCTCTATGCCCCCTCCGATATCGGCTGGCTGAAATTCGTCGGCAACGGAACCATCCTCGGCATCCCGATGTCGGTGATCATCTTCGCGGCGGTGGCCGCGCTCATGGGCTTTTTCCTGAGGAAGACCCGCTTCGGCCGGCTGGTCTATGCTACTGGCGACAACCCGAACGCGGCCCGCACGACCGGGCTGCCGACGCGCCCGATCATCGTGACGCAATATGTCATCAGCGCCCTCATTGCCTATATCGCCGGCATCATCATGCTGGGGCTGGTCACCGGCATCGACACGCGCCTCTACAATTCCAGCCTGATCTACGACGTGCTGCTGGTCGTCGTGCTGGGCGGCATCGGCCTCTCCGGTGGCCAGGGCGGCGTACGCAACGTCATCGTCGGCACCATCCTGGTCGGCATCCTGACCAACGGCATGACGATCCTGAACTTCAGCTACACCAGCCAGAACCTGATCAAGAGCGTGATCCTGCTGGGCGCGCTGGCGATCGACGCCATCATCAATCCGCGCGACGAGCAGACCTCGCAAAGCGGCGACATCTGAAACAAGAACCGAGACATAAATCTGGGAGGATACCATGAAGTTGTTCAAGAACTGCCTGCTCGCGGGCATGACAGCGCTGGCGCTGCTGGGCGCGGCGAAAATCACCACGGCGCAGGAAACCGATCAGGTCGGCCGCTCCACCTATCTCGAGGCGCTCAAGGGCAAGAAGGTCATCTTCGTGCCAATCTCGCAGGGCATGGACCTCAACCAGGCCTGGGTGGTGGTGTGGCAGCGTCACGCCGCTCGCTACGGCTTCAGCCTCGAAGTGCGCGATCCCTCCGGCGACACCAATGCCGGCATTCGCGCCATGCAGGGCGCCATCGCCGAGAAGCCGGACCTGATCATCGTGCAGAACCCCGACGTCCAGACCTACGCACGCCTGTTGAAACAGGCGCAGGCGGCCGGCATCAAGGTGCTGCAAGTCAACATGCAGTCGGCCACCCAGACGGACAGTTATGTCGGCAACGACTGGATCGAAATGGGCCGTCTCGAAATGGGCGAACTGGCCAAGCACTGCACCGGGCCCAATGCCGTCTCGCACAAGGTGGTCTGGCTCGCCGGCGTCCAGACGGGTGCCGCCAACATCTACATGCGCACCGGCATCGACGAGGTGCTGAAGGCCAATCCCGAGCTGCAGCTCGTCTCCGACCAGCCGGCCGATTACATGAGCGAAAAGGCCCGCCAGATCACTGAGACGGTGCTCCAGCAACATCCGGACCTGTGCGGCATCATGGGCATCTGGGATAATGCCGAGGTCGGCGCCGGCGCCGCCGTCGTGGCCGCCGGCAAGCAGGACCAGGTGACGATCGTTACCAATGGCGCGGGCAGCGCCACGGGCTGCGAGAGCATCAAGAACGGGCTGCTCGATGTGATCTTCAACTTTAATGCCCCCATCCAGGCCGAGATCGCAGCACAACAGATTTCCGAGCTGCTGCAGCAGTCCGGCCGGCAGGCGGGCAGCGAGAAGACCATCTTCTTCGGTCCGATCACCCGCGTCGACAAGGCCAATGCGACCGGCAGGAATTGCTGGAAGCTGGACGAGCTCAAGTAACGGACTTCCTTGATGAGCATGGCTGAAAGCCTTGTGCGCTGGCGCTACCGCCTGCTCCCCGACCACGTGGTCGGGGAGATTCTGACCAAGAAGTGGATCGACAGCGTCATCCCCTTCACGGCGCTGGTCATTTTGTGCGCGATCTTCGGCTCGATCGTGCCAGGCTTCTTCGATCTGGCGACGCTGACCAATCTCAGCGGCCAGACCGCCGAGCTTGGCCTTGTGGTGCTCGGCATGACCATCGTCATGGTGTCAGGCGGCATCGATCTGTCTGTCGGGTCGACCTTCGCGCTCGCCGTGCTGGTCACGCTCTATGGGATGAATGTCGAGCAGTGGAGCTTTGGTACCGGCCTGTTGGCGTGCCTGGGCCTCGGCGTCGTCTGCGGCGCCATCAACGGCTTCCTGGTTGGCTTCCTGCGCATGCGGGCGTTTCTCACCACGCTGGTGACGCTCATCATCTACCGCTCGACCTTCGACATCGTCTTTCCCCAGGTCTCGACCCGGATCGTCACCAGCGGTCCGGATTCGCCGGCCTATGATTTTCTTGGTTTCGGTACGATCTGGGGCGTGCCGACGTCCTTTGTGGTCTTCGTCGTCATCGCGCTGATCATCCATCTCGTGCTGTCGCGCGCCCGCTATGGCTGGCGGCTGTTCGCGGTCGGCGGCGCGCGCCGCTCTGCCTACAATGCCGGCATCAATGTGCGCTTCATCTTGTTCAGCGCCTATGTCTTGTGCTCGGTGCTGGTGGCGCTCTCCGGCTTCTTCTTCTCGGCCCGCATCGGCAGTGCCGCTTCCGACATCGGCACCGGTCTCGAACTGCAGGTGTTGACCGCGACCGTGCTCGGCGGCATCTCGCTAGGCGGCGGGCGCGGCTCGGTCGCCAAGGCGCTGATGGGCACCGTCTTCGTGCTTGTCCTGTCCAACAGCCTGCTCGCGCTGGCCGTGCCCGGCCCGGTCAATTTCCTGATCCTCGGCATCGTGCTGCTTTTGTCGGTGCTTCTCGACGTTCGCTGGGTGAAGAACCGCCACAAGATCCTGCGCAGCGTCTACATCTCGCCGACCTTCGCCAAGATGCCGCAGGCGATCTCGACCGCGCCCGGCGCGCCAATGGCGGTGAATGACCGGTTGAAGGACGTCGGCGTCATCGGCCTCGGCGTTCTCGACGGCGCGGAGGATGTGATCTTCGACCGGCAGGACCGTCTCTACACCGGCAGCCGCCAGGGCGAGATCCTGCGCTTCCAGCCGCCCCATTATACCGATAGCGAAGTGTTCGCACATATTGGCGGCTCGCCGCTCGGCATGGCTTTCGACCGCGACGGCAACCTCGTCATCTGCGTCGCCGGCATGGGCCTCTATCAGGTCTCGCCGGCCGGCGACGTAAAGCTGCTGACCGCCGAAACCAACCGCTCACTGACCTCGGTGG
Organism: Mesorhizobium sp. M7A.F.Ca.CA.001.08.2.1; assembly: GCF_003998455.1. Taxonomy (NCBI): domain Bacteria; kingdom Pseudomonadati; phylum Pseudomonadota; class Alphaproteobacteria; order Hyphomicrobiales; family Phyllobacteriaceae; genus Mesorhizobium; species Mesorhizobium sp. M7A.F.Ca.CA.001.08.2.1. Next base: position 9,383 of record NZ_RZPW01000064.1, read on the forward strand.
TCGACGACTCGACCATGAAGCTCGCCGACGACTGCGACATCCTGCCGGACGGCCGTATCGTCTTCTCGGAAGCGACAGTGCGCTTCGAAATGCATGACTGGTATGCCGACGCGCTGGAAAGCCGTGGCAACGGACGCATCATCGTCCATGATCCCAAATCCGGTTCGACACGCACACTGCTGTCGAACCTCGTCTTCCCCAATGGCATTTGCACGGCCTTCGACGGCCAGTCGGTGCTGTTCGCCGAAAGCTGGGCCTGCCGCATCAGCCGCTACTATTTCGATGGCCCGAAGAAGGGCCAGGTCGAGCGCGTCATCGAGGGCTTGCCCGGCTATCCCGACAACATCAACCGCGCCTCCGACGGCACCTACTGGCTGGCCCTGATGGGCATGCGCACGCCGGCCTTGGATCTCTCGCTTGAAATGCCGAGCTTCCGCCGTCGCATGGCGCGGCGCGTATCGGAAGACGCGTGGCTGATGCCCAATCTCAACACCGGCTGCGTGCTGCGCTTCGACGAGAACGGCCAGATCCTCGAAAGCCTGTGGGACCAGACCGGCGAGAAGCATCCGATGATCACCTCGATGCGCGAGCACAAGGGCATCCTCTATCTCTGCGGCATCTTCAACAACCGCATGGGCACCTTGCCCTTGAAAGGCGTCGATCCCGACTGGTTCAGCTCGGATTCCTACTGGGGCAAAAAGCCATGAGCGGTTTGAGCCAGCTTCTTGACCGCTTTCTCGGCCGTGGCGAGTGGGCAGTGACCGTGCCGACGCTCGACGGGCCGTTGCTGCCCAACCAAGGACTGGAGGAAGCCGAGCCGTTCGCCGGCCTCGCCGAGGCCGACAATCTCGTACGCACCGAAAAGGGCATTCTGGCAAGCAGCGCCAACCGGCTGATGCGCTTTAGCGCCGACGGCCATGCCGAAACCTTGCAGGAATTTCCGGGCGAGATCACCGCACTCGCCCATGCCCGCGGCATGACGGCGATGGCCATCGACGGCAAGGGCGTCGTTGTCCACGGCGGCCTGCATGACGGGCGCGAGGCGACGGGTGAGGAGGCTCGGCGCCTCTCCTGCATCACCGCTCTCACCTTCCTCGACAGCAACACCTTGCTGGTGGCCAACGGTTCGGCCTCAGTGCCGGCGAGCGGTTGGCGTCGCGACCTGATGCAGAAGAGCGTGTCCGGTTCGGTCTGGCGGCTCGATCTAAAAAACGGCCGGCTGGAGCTTGTCAGGGACGGCTTGGCCTGGCCGGCCGGCATCGCCACCACCGGCTCCAACCGCATCTACGTTTCGGAGGCCTGGCGCCACCGCGTGCTGGCGATCGACCTTGCCACCACGGCGACGCTGCCCGTGCTGGAGCATCTGCCGGCCTACCCCGCCCGCATCGCCCCGGCCTTCAACGCCGGCTATTGGCTGACCTTCTATTCCGTGCGCAACCAACTGGTGGAGTTCATCCTGCGCGAGGAGACCTACCGCACCCGCATGCTGGCGGAAGTCCCGGAGGCCTACTGGATGGCGCCGTCGCTCGGCTCATGGCGCGACTATCGCGAGCCCATGCAAGGCAGCCAGTTGAAGCAGATGAACGTGCTGAAGCCATACGCGGTGACAAGGTCCTACGGGCTGGTGGTTCTTTGCGACCAGAACATGAAGCCGCTGTCGAGTTTCCATTCGCGCGCAGACGGCAAGGTGCACGGGACGCTGAGCGCCTGCGAGCTGGGCGATGATCTGCTGGTCGCCTCGCGCGGCGGATCGAGGATCGTACGCGTGGCGAGCGCCGCCAGCGGCAAGCGAGGCTAAGCGATGTCGGACGCCAACATCATTGAACTCAGGGATGCCGCCAAGGCATTCGCGCGCATTCCGGCCTTCAAGAATGTCAATTTCGACCTGCGCAAAGGCGAAATCCACGCGCTGCTCGGGGAAAACGGCGCCGGCAAGTCGACGCTGACCAAGGTCATGGCCGGTGTCTTCAAGCTGACCGAGGGCAAGATGACCTTCGACGGCAAGGATGTGTCCTTCGCCACGCCCGCCGAAGCGCTGCGCGCCGGCATCGCCATGGTGTTCCAGGAAACCAACCTGGTGCCGGCCATGACGGTAGCGCAGAATCTCTATCTCGGCGAAGAGAAGATGTTCAACCGGTTGCGCGGCCTCTACATTCAGGCGCGGCAGTTCCTCGCCGGCATGGGCTTCCAGGTCGACCCGTCCGCGCAGGTCAGCACGCTGGGCGCGGCGCACAAGCAGATGGTGGAGATCGCGCGCGCCGTCCACCACAAGGCTCGCGTCATCATCTTCGACGAGCCGACCGCGACGCTGACGCCTGAAGAGAAGAGCCACTTCTTCAAACTTTTGCAGCGGCTGGTGAAGGAGGGCATCGCCGTCATCTTCATCACCCATGCGCTGGAAGAGGCGCTTGCCGTCGCCAACCGCATCACGGTCATGCGCGATGGCGAGATCGTCGCGTCCGGCGAGGCCAAGGGCTTCACCCGCGCCTCGATCGTGCAGGCCATGGTCGGCCGCACGCTCACCGAAACGCTGCATGGCGAGGTCAAGCGCACGGCGCGCCCCTATGGCGACAAGGTGCTTTCGGTCGAGAATCTGTCCTGCGCCGGTCTGGTGCGCAACTCTTCCTTCTCGGTGTTTTCAGGCCAGGTCACCGGCATGTTCGGCCTTGTCGGCGCCGGCCGCACCGAAATGGCCAAGGTCGTCGCCGGACTGTTGAAGCGCAACATCTTCCACGGCGGCGAGATCCGCCTGCTCGGCAAGTCGGTGCGCTATCGGGTGCCCAGGCCTGCGGTGCGCGACGGCATCGTCTATGTCACCGAGGATCGCAAGGTCGACGGTTTCTTCGAAACCATGACCGCGGGCGAGAACCTGCAAATGGGTGAACTGACCGAGGGCGCCAATCCCGTCTCCATGGTGTCGCTGGCGCGAGCCAGGCAACTTGCCCGCGAATGGGGCGAACGTCTGAGCCTGCGGCAGACCAGCGACCGAGCCCGGATGATCGAGCTCTCCGGCGGTAACCAGCAAAAGGTCGTGATCGCCAAATCGCTGATTCAGAAGCCGAGGCTGGTGATCTTCGACGAGCCGACACGCGGGGTCGACGTCGGCGCCATCGTCGAGATCCACCAGCTTATCAGCGATCTCGCCGAGCAAGGCATGGCCGTCGTTGTCATCTCGTCCTACCTGCCTGAAATTCTCGCCGTTTCGGATCGCATTCTGGTGGTCAAGCGCGGCCGCGTGGTCGAGGAGATGATGCTTTCGGAGGCCACCGAGGAACGCGTCATGTTCGCCGCGGTTCATTGAGCGGCTCGACAAGAGAGACACTTTTGCCGGCCAAGCCAGGACCAATGTCTGGCCTGCCCTATTGCCTTGCAATCGGTTCCGCGTCTGAATAGGTCAGGGGTCAGATCACCCTGCCCGAGCGGATATGCCCAGCGTCAACCTCAAACTTCTCCAGACGTTCCTGCTTGCCGCCGAAAACGGCAGCTTCCGACGTGCTGCCGAGGAGAGCAACCGTTCGCCATCGGCGGTCTCGATGCAGATTCGCGACCTTGAGGAGCAGATCGGCATCTCGCTGTTCATCCGCACCGCACAGCGTGCCAGCCTGACGCCGGAAGGCCAGATCCTGTTCGAGGAGATCGCCAACGTGATGTCACAGGTGCAGACCAGCCTCGACCGCCTGACGGAGGTCGCCGCTCGGCGCAAGGGCAAAGTGCAGATCGCCTGCGCCCCGACGCTCGCGGCAAGCCGGCTGGGCGATATCCTGGCGACATTCAAGTTGCGCTATCCACGCAGCATCGTCGAGGTCATCGAGAGCCCGCCGCAGGCCGCGCTTGGCCTTTTGCAACAGCAGGAGGTCGAGTTCTACATCGGCCCCGAACTGCCAAACTTGACGGACTTCCAGTTCGAGTCCATCCTCGACGATCCGCTGATGGCCTGCATCCCCACGGAAATATACGGTGGCGAAAAGAAGCTGCTGCTCTCGGACCTGCTGCGCTATCCGCTCATCCTGCTCAGCCGCAAGACCGCCGTGCGCGGCCTTGTCGATCGGCTGACGGCGGCGGAAGGCATCGAGTTCAAGCCGCAATACGAGGTCGAAAGCGCACAGACGGCGGTGGCGCTGGTGTGTTCGGGACTTGGCGTCTGCGTGGTGCCCGGCATCGCCATTTCGCGCAATGACGAGCGTATGCGGGTGGTGCCGATCGACCATCGCGACGCCCACCGCTCGGTCGGCATCATCACCGCGCGGGGCTATGTGCACCACTCCTTCTCCGAACAGCTGATGAACCTCATCCGCACCAATTTGCGCGAACTGGCAAACTGAGCGTCGCGCCTTCGGACAGGCACCTTGCACGAGCGCCGAGAATGGTGCGTTGGGAACGCCGCCATTGGCAGCCCGGCCTCTCCTGAATATCAGCGCACCCTCAGTCGGTCTGGATCCAGATCGACTTGGTCTCCAGATATTCATGCAGATGTTCGATGCCGCCCTCGCGGCCGTAGCCGGACATCTTCATGCCGCCGAACGGCACCGCCGGGTCGATGGCGTGGTACATGTTGACCCATACCGAGCCGGCCTTGATGCGGCGGGCGAGCTTGTGGGCGGTGCCAAGATGACTGGTGAAAATGCCGGCCGCCAGGCCATAGGGCGTCGCATTGGCCCGCGCCACGGCTTCGTCGAGCGTGTCGAACGGCATCGCCGAAATCACCGGACCAAAGATCTCTTCACGCGCGATGGTCATCTTGTCCGACACCGCACCGAAGACAGTCGGCGCGATGAAATTGCCGCCGTCGTAGGGCCCGCCGGTCAGTCGCGAGCCGCCCGCCATCAGTTCCGCGCCTTCGTCGCGGCCGGCCTTGATATAGCCCACCAC
>NZ_RZPW01000650.1:0-3629 GCF_003998455.1 Mesorhizobium sp. M7A.F.Ca.CA.001.08.2.1
GGCTTTCCTGATGAGCAGGGATACCGTCCAGCAAAGGAAGCTCTCCCGCGCGGCTCTCGAAGTGCTGGCGATCATTGCCTATCACCAGCCGGTGACGCGTGCCGAGATCGAGGACATCCGCGGCGTCGAAACCTCGAAAGGCACGCTCGACACGCTGCTGGAAACGGAATGGGTGCGCATGCGCGGCCGGCGAAAGACACCCGGACGCCCGGTCACCTACGGCACCACGGAGACCTTCCTCGACCATTTCGCGTTGGAAGAGATCCGCGATCTTCCCGGCATGGAGGAACTGAAGGGGGCCGGCCTGCTTTCGGGCCGCATGCCGTCGAATTTCTCCATTCCGCAGCCTCCGGCCGATCCCGATGCATTGACCGACGACGAGGATGCGCTGACCGATATCGATCTCGAGGAACTCGGCCTGCTGACGCCGCGCGTCACGGAAGATTGACTGGCATTGGCGGCCGATCTGTCGAGGATGCGCGGATTCGTAGCGGGGCCGCCGCGTCGAAAATGCGTGACATCCGCCACCCTTTCATAAACTCTGTCGCAGTTGTGTTTGAATCCCAACGCGAAAACGCATAGATCATCGCCAGGGAAAACATTCGAGAGAGATTTGCTATGGGTTCATTTTCGATTTGGCACTGGATGATCGTGCTGGTGATCGTGCTTTTGGTGTTCGGCCGCGGCAAGATTCCCGAGCTGATGGGCGACATGGCCAAGGGCATCAAGAGCTTCAAGAAGGGCATGGCCGACGACGACGTTGCCGAAGACAAGCGCACCGTCGAACATCGTGCCGACGAGACCGTTGCGGCCGCGAAGGAAAAGGCCAGCAAGAGCTGAGCCCAAAGGTTCTAGTCGGAACAGAGTGTCATGTTTGAAGTCGGCTGGACCGAAATGCTGGTCATCGCGATCGTCATGATCGTGGTCGTCGGGCCCAAGGATTTGCCCAATATGCTGCGCACCTTCGGCCGCACGACGGCGAAGCTGCGCGCCATGGCATCCGATTTCCAGAAACAGTTCAACGAGGCGCTGAAGGAAGCCGAGCTCGACGACGTCAAGAAGTCCGTCGACGAGCTCAGGGGCATGAGCCCGATGGCCGAGATCAGGAAGCAGCTCAATCCGTTCGAACAGGCCGCGGCCGACGTTCGCTCCGGCGTCGACGCGGCGATGAAGCCGAAGCCGGCAGCCGATCCGGCAACGCCAGCCGCTTCGACCCCGCAGGCGGCCGAGCCGCTGAAGAACGGTGCAACGACCATGCCCGGCGTCAACGGACCGGAAGCAGCGCCGGCAGCGCCGATTTTCCCGGCGATGACCGACGAATCGGTGGTGACGTCATCAGTGCCGACGACACCCGTCGTGGCGCCGAAGGCGTCCACGGCGAAGAAGGCAGCCAAGCCTGCACCGTCAAGGGCGACGCCGGCTATAAAGGCTTCGGCAAATGGCGCTAAAGCTCCTGCAAAAACGGTCACCGCTAAGGCCACGCCTGCGGCCAAGGTGCCAGCGAAGCCGGTGACGGCGGCAATGCCTGAAACGCCCAGGGCCAAGACGCCCGCTGCGGCCAAGGTGATCGCGTCCAAGACCGTAGCGACCAAGACGGGGGCGAAAATCGAACCGAAACCTGCTGCGGCCAAGAAGCCGGCGGCCAAGAAGACGGCTGGAGCCGCCAAGTGAGCGTTTCGGACACCGAAAAGGACGAGATCGAGAAATCGTCGGCGCCGCTGATGGAGCATCTGATCGAGCTGCGCCGGCGGCTGATCTGGTCGCTGGGCGGTTTCTTCGTTGCCTTCCTGGTCTGTTTCTTCTTCGCCAAGAAGCTGTTCAACCTTCTGGTCGTCCCGTTCAAATGGGCGACGCAGTGGGCAGGCCTCGATCCGCACAAGGTCGAGCTGATCTACACGGCGCCGCAGGAATTCTTCTTCACGCAGGTCAAGCTCGCCATGTTCGGCGGCATGGTGATCGCCTTTCCGCTGATCGCCACGCAGATCTACAAATTCATCGCGCCCGGCCTCTACAAGAACGAGCGCAACGCCTTCCTGCCGTTCCTGATCGCGTCGCCAATCCTGTTCCTGATGGGTGCGTCGCTGGTCTATTTCTTCTTCACGCCGATGGTGATGTGGTTCTTCCTCGCCATGCAGCAGGCCGGCACCGACGATCAGGTGCAGATTTCGCTGCTGCCAAAGGTGTCGGAATATCTCAGCCTGATCATGACGCTGATCTTCTCCTTCGGCCTGGTGTTCCAACTGCCGGTGGTGACCAGCCTGATGACACGCGTCGGCATGCTGTCGTCCAAGGGGCTGGCCGAGAAGCGCAAATGGGCGATCGTCATCGCCTTCGTCGTCGCGGCGGTGCTGACGCCGCCCGATCCGATGAGCCAGATCGGCCTCGCCATTCCGACCATCCTTCTCTACGAGGTCTCCATCTGGGCTGCCCGGCTGATCGAGCGCGATCAGGAAAAGCAGCGCGTGGCACGCGAGAAGCAGGACGCGGCGGAAGAGGTCGCCGAGAAGAAGCCGGCGGACGCGTCCTCCACCTGAACGGCGCCGCCGCGTCTGGCCAGCCTCGATAGGAATTTTTTCTTGACCTGGTGAGGGCAGCTATGCTATGATTCTCGGTATGGTGCTGACTTGCGCCAGCGACCCGCCGTAGAGGCGGGTTTTTCATTTCAGGCTCTCCTCCGCCTTCAGCCGAAAGCGCGTCAAAGCGTGATCGCATGCTTGCGTTCCCCATGCCCCATCTTGCATCGATCGAGGATGCGGTTTACGCCCTCTGGCTGAAACGCATCGCACTGAAAGCGATGCGTTTCACTTTTGTTTGAAGCATGTCGTTGTCCCAAACCGCTGCGCACTTTGGGCGACATGCTACCCCGGAGCGTTCAAACCATGCTTGACATCAAATGGATTCGCGACAACCCGAAGGCCCTTGTCGAGGCGCTGGTGAAGCGCTCGTGGTCGGCTGACGAGGCGCAGTCCACGGTCGGCGGGCTGATCGCCTCGGACGAGGCGCGGCGCGAACACGTTACCGAGCTACAGACCAAGCAGGAGCGCCGCAATGCCGCGTCGAAAGAGATCGGCAACGCCATGCGTTCGGGCGATGCCGCCCTGGCCGAGACGCTGAAAGCCGAAGTCGGCGAGATCAAGGTCTTCATCCAGAACGGCGAGGCGCGCGAACGCGAGCTCGACAAGGCGCTGAACGATGCGCTGGCGGTGCTGCCCAACGTACCGTTCGACGACGTGCCTGTCGGCAAGGACGAGCACGACAATGTCGTCAAGCACATCGTCGGCAAGGTACCGACGCGGCCGAACTGGGTGAAGGAGCACTTCGAGATCGGCGAAGCGCTCGGCATGATGGATTTCGAGCGCGCGGCAAAGCTGTCGGGCTCGCGCTTTACGGTGCTGAAAAACGGACTGGCGCGGATGGAGCGCGCGCTCGGCCAATTCATGCTCGACTTGCATACGACCGAACACGGCTACGAGGAAGTGATACCGCCGTTGATGGTCAAGGACGATGTTTTGTTCGGCACCAACCAATTGCCGAAGTTCGAGGAAGATCTGTTCTTTACGCCGCACGGGGAGGGCAGGCTTGGCCTGATTCCCACCGCCGAGGTCCCACTCACCAACCTTGTGCGTGAG
>NZ_RZPW01000651.1:0-3626 GCF_003998455.1 Mesorhizobium sp. M7A.F.Ca.CA.001.08.2.1
GTCTAAGGCGGCCAGGATCGTTGCGATAGTCGTCATAGTGGACGTGGAAAACGTCACTTGCTGATGATTTTACCGTATCGCGAAGTAACTGATCAACAGCGATCAGGTCCTCTTCTGAGATATCATGGCCAGCTCTTTTGCTGCTTGCGATCGTGGCTTCCAGATCTCGTGTGTTGATCAGGAAAGCACTCCGCCGGAAAAACCGCCGCATGAACTTCAACTCAAACGCCAGTTCGTCAGCGGCGAAATGGTAGCGGATTTCCTTGAAGCCAGTGACTCGAGTATCTGGCGGCGTTTTCAGGATATTCCGAATGAAACTGGCGGTAAGATCTTGTCCGTACGAATCGAGGTCCATATCGGCAGCTCCAAACCATGGACTGGTGGACTTGTCGCTTTCGGCGGAGAACAAGTCCTGCGCAATCTTTACCGCCTCCCAGGACTTGATAAGTCCGTGAAGAGCGCCGGCATTTTCGCCTCGGATGAGCACGCTTGGGATGGTGTTCAATATCCCCTGAAGCAAAGTTGAGCCAGATCGCCCATAGGTCACGATAAAGAGAAAATCAAAATTCATAGAGGATCAGGCCTCATCAGGACCGACACTTGGAATGGATCGAGTACTGATCGATCATGTCCGACAACCGCCCAACCGCCTCCCCTCAAGAAGTCGATCTCGCAAGAGATGTCGCCATACGTTTCGCCTTCGACGCCACCGTGGGGGAGATACGCAAATCCATGACGACGGTGGTCCGCTTGCATTTTAGGAGCGACGGAAGTTCGCCGAATTCCATCGATAAACGGCCAGAATTCGATAGGCCGAATGGTGGCCACGAACAACCCTTCAGGCTTGATGTGCTTGCGAAGAGCCGCGAGACAGGCTCTCGCGGTCGAAGGCGCAAGATGTGTGAATATCGAGAAGGCAAAAATCAGATCAAATTTTTGATCACTAACAGGCATCGCAGAAGGTATCCGCTCCGATTGAGCGAACATGCCGGGTAATCTTGCCTCTCGGCAAAGGTCGAGGGATTTGTCCCAAGCATCAACACCCCAGATCTTGGCTGGATTGCTGTAGTAGTACATCATGCGCAAGATACGCCCGTAACCACAGCCAAAGTCGAGGATGTCAGAGTCCGCCAGCGGCGCCTTAGTATACCTGGTGAAGTTGTTTTCCAATTGACGCGCGAACGCAGAAGTCTGCCGAAACAGGTCGAGGCCAGATGCTCCGGTCCAGGTCTTTTGCACCTCGTCGCTAGCCATGGCGGGCAGGAGACGTGACAGACTTGGATAGTCCTTGTTCGGCAAGGAAATCATGAGAAGGCCGAAGTCGTCTAGGCTCATTCGGCGTAGGAAAACGAGCGCCTCTTCAACCGTGCATCCGTCGGCCGCCGCGCGTTCTGCGGCATTCAAATGCGGGACGGCCGTGGAAAACATGCGGGGCTCCATATTTTTGGCAGTCTCTGAGGTGGCGTAACCATGTAGCACGCGCCGAGCCGCTTTCAACCAATCGACAGCCAAAGGAATCACCACAGAGTACCAGCCCAACGAACGGTCAATCCACGGTCTAGAGACTTGGATTAGAAATCTCAATAGAGCTGTCCCAACCTTCGAAAGATGACGCTATGCCACCGCCTTACCTTGGTCGACATTGGCAACTGCAGCGTTGCAAGATGCAAAGGTCCGTCAGGCCGCCCCGAGACGGTTAAAGCGAGCCCCCAAAGCCATGCCAGGCCGCTCGATATAGCGATAGCTCAGTAACGATAGCGGTATCAACACTGCGAGCGTTGCTATCAATGAGGCAAGGAACGGTATGGATACCCCATCGAAGGATGCGTAGATCGTGTGATACAGACCCAGGCGATCAAGGATGACAATGACGACGGGATGCCAGAGATAGATGCTGAAACTGGCATTGCCGAGCAGCTTCGCAGCCGGGTTCACGAACCACTTTTGCGGATACAAGGAAACTCCCACGACGGCGCCTGTCAACGCCACCGCCCAGATGGCTTTGACGCCGGAACCGCCGCTTGGCCCCAACATCGTTCCGATTAATACGGCGATCTGGCTCGCGAAACAAATCAGGCCAGCGATTGTCAGAAGGCTGGCGGCAAAGACTATCCGGCCAATCTGCGGTGAAGTGCGACGAAGCCCGAGCCATGCATAACACCCCGCTATCCCTGCAGCGAAGTAGAACAGGTGGGCCATCAGAGAAAGTTGTCCAAAGAGCGCCAGCGCCCCCTCCGTTCCGTGGAATGCCAAATCCCAGTTTGCCGACAAGAACACCGCTACGGCAAGAAGCACCAAAGATCGTGCAAGTCCGGTGATGGCGAAAACCAGCAGCGGCAGGATGGCATAGAACGCCATCTCGACACCGATCGACCATGACGCCATGACGAATCCCGCGACGTGGTTCGGCACAAAGTTGAAGATGAACAGTGCTGAACTGACGAATTGGGAAAGAGGGATTGTTGTTCCCCACATTGTCCAGCAGAACGGGACGTAGAACAGCATTATGAAATAGAATAGCGGCGCGATGCGCAGGAAGCGCCGCAGGTAGAATTCTCGCAATTCCTGCCGCGTCTTGATCCTGCCGCGATACCCGACAAAGAGGCCGAATGCGCTGACTATGTAAAACAGCGGCACTCCATTGCCAAAATGCGCAGGTAGAAACCAAAGGTAGGTGGGAATCGGCAGCTTTGGCAGTGCAATCAGATGAACAAGGAAAATCGATAGCGCTGCGTAGCAGCGCATTGCGAGAAGTCCAGAAAGCTCAAAACGCGCCGAAGCATCTCCGGCTTGCCCTCGAACTACGTCGACGTTCATTCAATCCCCGATAGCCAGCAAGCCGCAATAACCGATACTTTTAACGTCGAACGAAGATCACGCCCACGCTGGAATTGGTCTTCAAATCTTGTCACGGGTTTGCGGCTTTCGCTCTTTGAAGAGCAGCCCTGTTATCGGCGCTTGGCTCGTCGCTGAGACGAAGTAATGCAACGTCATTTTTGATTATGACACTTCCTGGGGTCGGCCAGACTGGCATTCGTGACGCCTCAACTATCGTATTGTCGATCTGCTCCAAGGTGGGGCCGCTCACCTTGGAGTAGCCTAAAAGTTTCATGTAACTGGCAATCCGCCACGGGTTGTCATGAAAAAACGATTGGCCGATCGTGGACGATGGCGGCTGCGGATAGACGGTGACGAAAGACAACGAGCCAAAGATCGCTATTGGATAGGTTTTCGCCGCATCGAAACCAGGCGATGCTGCTATTTGGTCATACACGGACGCCGCCATCAGTGCATCGTGTCGCCCAACAAAAAGCTCAGTGGCTTGATAGGAATTGTGGATCACAACAGTTTGGAAGATGAAGATACCAAGGAAGACAGAGGACGCCATTCTTATCCATTGCCTCCGGCTCTCCAGCGCAAAATAGCCGAATAGCCAAACAGCAAACGGCACGGCAACCAGGCTTCTGATGGGCAGCCGGCCAGCGCCTAGAAGATCCATTGCAAACGGCGCCAGCAATATTCCCAGCGCGCATATGAGGATTACCGAGCGGCGCTCTTTGCTCCAACCATTTTCTAGAATTGCAGAGAACCCTCCCAACAAAAGAAGGGCTGGCACCGCCCAGAGC
>NZ_RZPW01000652.1:0-3620 GCF_003998455.1 Mesorhizobium sp. M7A.F.Ca.CA.001.08.2.1
CAGCTGTGCTACTGCTCCATCTGCCGCAAGCAGCAGGGCGGCGGCGGGTTTGCCATCAATCTCGGTGCCGACAACGAGACACTGAACATCAGGGGCAAGCGCAGCCTCGGCGTCTTTCGGGCGGAGATCGAGGACGACGAGCATCCGCATTGCGAAATCTCAACCGGCGAGCGCAATTTCTGCAAGAAATGCGGCTCAGCCCTTTGGCTCTACGATCCGACATGGCCGGAACTGGTGCACCCCTTCGCCTCAGCGATCGACAGCGATTTACCCATTCCGCCGAGCCGAGTGCACCTGATGCTGAAATACAAAGCGAACTGGGTGGAGCCGGTGGTTGGCAAGCATGACAAGGTCTTCGACGTCTATCCCGAGGAATCGATCGCCGACTGGCACAAGCGGACGGGCATGTGGGTGGAGTGAGTTTCTTCGCCCCGTTTACGGGGAGGTGAGGAGTGATCCGCGCAGCGAACGAAAAGCCAATTGCTTGGATTTTCTAACGACGTACGCCGGCAGGCTGGGCGGAGCTAACTCTGGAAAGGCTGGCGCTGCCCCTCATCCGTCACTTCGTGACACTTTCTCCGCGTAAACGGGGCGAAGGAAAAAATCAGGCCGAAGCGCGGGCCTCTGCCAGCGCCTTCAGGTCGGCCGGCTTCAATTCGACGGATTCGCCGCAGCCGCAGGCCGAACTCTGGTTCGGGTTGTGGAAGGTGAAGCCGGTGCGCAGCGTCGTCTGCTCGAAATCCATCTCGGTGCCGAACAGGAAAAGGGCTGCTTCCGGCGCGACATAGACATGGGCGCCGTCGCGCTCGATATGGTCGTCCTTGGTGTTGGGTTCGGTCACCAGATCGACCGTGTATTCCATGCCGGCGCAGCCGCCCTTCTTGATGCCGAGGCGGATGCCATGCGCGTTGTCGCGGGTGGCGACGATCTCGCGCACCCGGTCGGCGGCCTTTTCGGTCATGGTGATGACGGCGAAGCGTCCCATTCTTTTTCCTTCCATTCCATGCAGGTTCAAGGCCGCCGAATGATTCCTCACCTAAAATGGTGAAGTTTTACCCCTGGCGCAAGTGTGCCAGGCTCGACGCTAGTACCAGCCCACCGCCACCTGCGCCTCTTCCGACATGCGGTCGGCCGACCAGGGCGGGTCGAAGGTCATGTTGACCTCGACGCCGGACACGCCTTCGACGGCGCCGACGGCATTTTCGACCCAGCCGGGCATTTCGCCGGCGACAGGGCAGCCGGGAGCGGTCAGCGTCATATCGATCTTGACCGAGCGATTGTCCTCGATGTCGATCTTGTAGATGAGGCCGAGCTCGTAGATATCGGCCGGGATTTCCGGATCGTAGACCGTCTTCAGCGCCGATACGATGTCGTCGGTCAACCGCGCCAGTTCGTCGGCTGGGATGGCCGATCCCGAAACCAGCGCATTGGGCGCGGTTTCCGGAGTGGTCTCGGCAGCGATGCTTGCATCATCCATGGTCGTCACCCAAAAAAGTCGTCATCCGAAGAATTTGCGCGCTTTTTCAAGCGCCTCGGCCAAAGCGTCGACTTCGGCCCTGGTATTATACATGCCGAACGATGCCCTGCATGTGGAGGTTACGCCGAAACGTTTCAACAGCGGCTGGGCGCAATGGGTGCCCGCGCGGACTGCAACGCCCTGCCTGTCTATCACCATCGACACGTCGTGCGCATGAATGCCTTGCAGTTCGAACGAGATGATGGCGCCCTTGCCGGGCGCATCGCCGAAGATGCGCAGCGAATTGATGGCGCGCAGCCGCTCATGCGCATAATTCTTAAGGTCTTCCTCATGCGCGGCGATGCGCTCGCGGCCGATCGTTTCCATATAGTCGAGCGCGGCACCCAGTCCGATCGCCTGCACGATCGGCGGCGTGCCGGCTTCGAAACGATGCGGCGGCTCGTTGTAGGTGACGATGTCTTCCGTCACCTCCTCGATCATCTCGCCACCGCCCATGAAGGGGCGCATGCCCTGGAGAATGTCCTTCTTGCCGTAGAGCACGCCGATGCCCGAAGGGCCATAAACCTTGTGCCCGGTGAAGACGAAGAAGTCGCAGTCGAGATCCTGCACATCGATCGGCATATGCACGGCGCTCTGGCTGCCGTCGACGAGGACGGGAATTCCACGCGCATGCGCGATGCGCACGATTTCCTTGATCGGCGTCACCGTGCCCAGCGCATTCGACATCTGCGTGACGGCGACCAGTTTGGTGCGGTCGGTCAGCCGTTTTTCGAATTCCTCGATGTGGAAGACGCCGAGATCGTCGACCGGCACCCAGACCAGCTTGGCGCCCTGCCGCTCGCGGATAAAATGCCAGGGAACGATGTTGGAGTGGTGCTCCATGATCGACAGCACGATCTCGTCGCCCTCGCCGATGTTGGGCATGCCATAGCCATAGGCCACGGTGTTGATGGCCGAGGTCGTGTTCGAGGTGAAGATGATGTTGTCGGTGCTTGGCGCGTTGAGGAAACGGCGTACCGTTTCGCGCGCCTTTTCGTAGGCGTCGGTCGCGGCATTGGACAGGAAATGCAGGCCACGATGGACGTTGGCATATTCCTGGCTGTAGGCGTGCTGGACAGCATCGAGCACCACCTGCGGCTTCTGTGCCGAGGCGCCATTGTCGAGATAGACCAGCGGCTTCCCGTAGACTTCCCGCGACAGGATCGGGAAATCGCGGCGGATCGCTTCGACGTCGTAGGGAATGTTTTCGAGTTTCTGGTCCATTTCAAAGTCCTTGCCGGCCAAGGCCGAGATCCTTCCAACACCCCTCATCCGACCGAGCTTCGCTCGGCCACCTTCTCCCACAAGGGGAGAAGGTCTAGCGCTTTACCTTCTCCCCTTGTGGGAGAAGGTGGATTGGCGCGTAGCGCCAAGACGGATGAGGGGTGGCTTTGCCGGACCCCATCCAATTAGCCGTGTGCCACGAACCAGCCGTCGAGCCGCGCTTCCAGCGCCTCGACGATCGCCTCGTCGTCCAGTTCCTCGATCACCTCCGCGACGAAGGCCTTCACGAGCAACCCCCGCGCGCTTTTCTCGTCGACGCCACGCGCCATCAGGTAGAACAGATGGTCGTGGTCGATTTCGGTGACCGTCGCGCCGTGGCCGCAAATCACGTCGTCGGCGAAGATTTCCAGCTCCGGCTTGGTCGAGAATTCGCCGTCGTCCGACAGCAACAGCGTGTTGCAAGCCATCTTGGCGTTGGTCTTCTGCGCATATTGATGGACGTTGATGCGGCCCTGGAAGACGCCGCGCGCCTTGCCCGTCACCACGTTGCGGATGATCTCCGTCGAGGTCGTGTGCGGCACCGCATGGTCGAGAACCATGGTCACGTCGGTGTGGGTGTCGCCGGCCAGGAGATTGATGCCGCGAAGCTTGAAATCGGCGCCCTCGCCAGTCGTCCTGACCATGATCTCCTGGCGCACGAGCTTGCCGCCGGCGTTCATGACGAACAGTGTCAGTTTCGCGTTCTTGCCGATATGGGCCTTGAACTGCGCCAGATGCGTCGCCGTTTCCGGCTGCTCCTGGACAATCAGCCACGTCACCTCGGCGCCCTCGTCGAGCACGATCTGGCTGACCGAACTGCCCAAGTCAGCGCCGTCACCCG
>NZ_RZPW01000653.1:0-3609 GCF_003998455.1 Mesorhizobium sp. M7A.F.Ca.CA.001.08.2.1
GAGCCAAGGCCTATGAACCCGTGACATTCGCCAAGGATGAGGTCGGAATGCCGCGTGTCGCACTCCTTCGCAAGCTTGGGAACGGTGCGCCCGCGATCTCATCCTCCGCGAGTTTGGCATGAGCCAGATTCGTCCCCTGCAGGCTGCGGATATTCCGGCCGTCGCCGGGCTCTTTCAAAGAACCTTCCGGGACGGTGGCAAGCCGCCGCCTCCGGCGCTCGAGACTTATCTGCGCTGGCACTATCTCGAAGGCCCGGTCTGCGATCCGGAGATCGCGTCTCTCGTCCATATTGCGAGCGAAGGCGACATTTCAGGCTTTGTCGGCGTGAATGTGCTGCCGATGAGGCATGGCCAGTGCAAGCTGCGCGCCGCCATCTGTGGTTCGCTCATGGTCGAACCGCGGGCGAACGACCCGATGGCCGGCGCAAGGCTGCTCAGGACATTCCTGGCCGGGCCGCAGGACATCTCCTTCAGCGAAACCGCAAATGCCCTCTCGACGCAGATGTGGACGAAACTGCGCGGGGTCGCCCTGCCGCAATACAGCCTGGACTGGATCCGGGTCATCCGACCTTCGGCCTTCCTGCTCGATCTAGCATCGCGGCGAGCCGGCGCCGTGCGCTTGCTTGACCCGCTCGCGCGCGGACTCGATCGCTATCTTCGCGGACGGATGCAGGAGAACGAGATGCGCTGGTCCGGGGTCCCGGAACTCTGGAATGGCAAGGGCGGCCTCAAGGTAGCCGAAATCGATCAAGCCGGTTTTGCGGCTCTTTTGGACCCTTTAACGCGGCAGTTCCCGCTCCGCCCCGACTGGAGTGCCGAGCAGTTTGCGCATATCCTCGCGGAGGCTTCCCAGAAGCCGGACTATGGTGATGCCGTGTTCGCGTCCGTCTCCTGCCCCAGCGGGGGGCTGGTGGGCGCCTTCCTCTATCACACCCGCCCGGGCAGGATGGCGCGCGTGCTGCAGGTTCTGGCCCTGCCGGGGCAAGCTGGTTCCGTCGTCGACTGCTTGATTGGCGATGCGGCGCGGCGTGGCGCCGCCGGCCTGCGCGGCCGGACGCAACCCGCCCTGCTCGCAGCGATGCTGGGCCGGCGGGTCGCCTTCACTCAACCGGCCTCGACCGTGGTGCATTCGCGCGACGAGGAGCTGGTGAACGCGTTCCTGAGCTCGCAAGGCTTCTTCAACGGGCTGGCCGGCGAGCGCTGGAATCGATTGGCCGGGGAGCAGTTCGAATAGGCCGTCATTTGCCCGCGCGGCGACGTAATCCCGAGGATCGCGCCGATCTCAGCTGGCGATTTCCTCGACGGGGCGGACGAGCTGCGGGCCAAGGTGCAGATATTGCGTCGCACGGCGCTTGGCGGCGATATCGGCCCAGACGCGTTCGACCTCGACCGCAGTCAGCTCCGCGGCGGCGCCGACCTCCACGGCTGAAAGGCCGTTATTCAGGCCGAAGAGGCAAATATCCATGCGGTCATAGGGTAGGGAGAAGTAGAACTCTTCCTGCGTCTGCTCGAGGGAATAGGTGTCGGTCGTCGGCGCCCTGCGGCAGATTTCCTCGGGAATGCCGAGATGGGCGGCAAGTGCATAGACCTGGCTCTTGTAGAGATGGGCGATCGGTTTGACGTCAGCCGCGCCGTCGCCATTTTTCACGAAGAAGCCTTGGTCGTATTCGAGCCGGTTCGGCGTGCCGAGCACGGCGAAATTCAGCCGGTCGGCGTGATAGTACTCGATCTGTTTGCGCGTGCGCTGCTTCATGTTGGTGGCGGCGACGATGCCGAGATAGACCGCCGCCGACATGCGCAGCTTCGTCTGCCGGCCTTCGGGGTCCTGCACCACCAGCGAGGAGATGTTGTAGCCCTCGCCGGCGAGCGAATTGGCGATGACGATCTTTGAGGCCCAGCCCGGCCCGTATTCCGGCACCAGCTCGCGGATGAAGGTATCCCGCCGCTGATAACAACCCATCGCGTGCAGCGTCGGGCCGATATCCTCCACGATCGCTTCGACGCCAAAGGTTTCGGCGGCCAGCCGGCCGAGGCGGAGGCTGTCGGGATCGGAGTCGCTTTCCGGCATGAACAGGCAGAAGACGTTCTTAGCGCCGACGGCGCGGGCGGCGAGCGCGACCGAGACGCTGGAATCGATGCCGCCAGAGAGGCCGAGCACGAGCCCGCGCTTGCGCATGCCGCGTAGCTGCTCGCGCAACCCGGCGACGATGCGATCGGTTTCCGCTGCGTTGTCGAGCGTCAGCGCGTCGGCCGAGAAGGCGGGACGGCTCGGGGCGAGGGAGAGGTTCATTCTGCAGTCCCCAACGTTTCGGCCGCCAGCCTTCGGCTGACCTTTCCGGTATCGGTCTTCGGCAACTCGCGGCGGAACTCGATGAGCTTCGGCACCATGAAATCCTCGAGATGAACGGCGCAGTAGCGAATGATGTCCCGCTCGCTCAGGGTCTCGTCCGAGAGAACGACGAGGGCGGCAATGGCGTGGCCGAGCACCGGATCCGGCACGCCGGTCACCACGGCTTCCACGATGCCTGGATGGGCGTGCAGCACAGTTTCGACTTCCTTGGGGGCGACCTTTTCGCCGCGCGTCTTGATGATGTCGTCCTTGCGGCCAACGAAATAAAGGAAGCCGTCCTCGTCCGTCCGGAACAGGTCACCGGTGTGGAGCCGCTTTTCCCAGGGATGCGGCCCGGGACGCAGCATCTGCTCCGTGGCCACGTCGTTGCGCCAATAGCCCTGCATGACATGCGGGCCGCGGATGACCAACTCGCCCGCCACGCCCGGTGGCACGCGGTTGCCCTCATCGTCGACGACGATCGCTTCCGTGTTGGGAATAGCGATGCCGACGGAACCCGGCCGGCGGTCCAGCTCCTCCGGGGGCAGGTAGGTGCAGCGCTTGCATTCCGTCAGACCGTACATGGAAAAGAGCCGTACGCCGGGGAACAGCTCGCGCAGCCGGGCGATATGCACCGGCGGCAGGGCGGCGGCGGTGTTCGAGATATAGCGAAGGCTCGGCAGGAAACCCGGCGCCAAATCGCGCATCTGCAGGATCAGCGCCGCCATCGTCGGCACCAGCGGGAAACCGGTGACCTTCTCGGCGCGGATGCGCTCGAAAATGGCCTGCGGAAAGGCGAATGATTTTTCGAGGACGAGGGTCGCGCCGAGCTTCGTCGCCATCAGCAGTTGATAGAGGCCGTAGTCGAAAGCCAGGGGCAGGACATTGATGATGATGTCGTCACGGGTGTTGCGCAGATAGGTCGTGATGGATTCGGCCGCGGCATCGATATTGCGATGCGTCATCATCACGCCCTTGGGGCGGCCGGTGGAGCCCGAGGTGTAGATCAGCATGGCGAGGTCGATGTCGATCCCGCCATGGCGAATGGGCACGGGCGCGACCTTGAGACAATCCTCGAAGGAGGCAGCGCCATCCGGCGTATGGCTGGATGGCGCTTGCGTCGACGCGACGAAGAACGGCCGGTCCGACAGCGCACGCGCCTGGATCACGACAGGCATCAGCTTGGCCTGAGTCAGGATCGCCGCAGCCTCGCAATCGTCGATGACATAAGCGAGCTTGTCGGCCTTGGTGGAGGCGTTGATCGGGCTGAAGGTCGCGCC
>NZ_RZPW01000654.1:0-3604 GCF_003998455.1 Mesorhizobium sp. M7A.F.Ca.CA.001.08.2.1
CGCTGACTGTCGATCGACGCAGGGACCAGGAGGAACAGACCGGTGCCATTCCAAGCCTGGGTACTGAGGACCAGCGCCTTGGTATGTCGCTGAGCGCCATTCCGGACGAAGCGCGCCAGCAACTCGGCCTACAGGCCGACACCACGGGCGTGTTCGTCCAGGATGTCGCTCCCAACAGTCTTGCGGCCGAAAGCGGCATCCGGCCCGGCGACGTCATCGTGTCGGCCAACAACCGAAACATGACCCAGCCGTCTGACGTCCGCGAGGAATGGGCGAAATCCCGTCAGCAGAAAAAGCCAGTGCTGTTCCGTATCGACCGGCAGGGACAATCGCTTTTCGTTGCTGTGGCAAACTCCTGACTGACAGGCCAGAGACGGCGTCGCGATCTGTGCTGCTGGGCTGGCCCCCTACCGGAGCGCACCAGAGTTGTGAAGCCGATGAGCGGTATGTTTGAAGTGGCGGTCCGGCTCAACATGCGGTTGCGGGAACTGCTCTGCGGCTTTGCGCGCACGGTCGGCGACTCCGGTCGGCGAGGCGAAAGTCCTTACGTTTCGGCGCATCCGGCGACCACACAGGTGGACAACAAAAGCCTGCGATCCGCTTCTGAGCGCGTGTGCTTTTATCGATGTAAGGAACTTCGCGCCGCAGGTTTAGACTAGCGATCTCTGGCGTGTGAACGCAAGAGAAGTCGGCGATCTCCGAAATCGGTTGAGTGATCAATGCTGTAGCGTTGTCCAGTGGCCGGCTGAGCCGCACGAGGCCTGTGATGCCTGCTACTCGGCTACGATGGTCGGGAGTCTGGAGCCCACGCGCAAGACCGACTGAACTGAAACGGGCACAAAGGTCGGTTTCATCAAGGATGTGTCTGCAACGCTGCCGTGGATGACAGGGCCAAATTGCACATTCGATGGGTTTGCTGATTTATTCCAGACGGGTGCCCGGTTCAGCCGGGTCGTCTTCGTCGGGCTTAAGCAGGTCGATAAGCGCGGCCGCTCGTGTTCCCGGAAGCGGGCGCCCCTGTCCCATTAACGCCTCGTCAGCAAAAGCCCATGCCCATGCCTCTCTCAATTCCTCGATCGACGCACCCGTTGCGATGATCTCCGCAACCGTAATATCGTCGGCTGACCCAATGACGGAGAGAACTTCTTGCCGTGTCATCGTTTGACCGCGTTCTGACTACAACTGAACTAGATGGAGATTTCATGGAGCACTTGCAACCGACCTAATGAGGGCTGTCGCAGGATTCCCTTGCGCAAGATCAGGGGCTGCGCAATGGGCGCCATTCACCTAGCCAAACGCGCGCCACATAGGGCGCAGGGCGCAGAAATCGACGGAGCCCATGCGCTCGGCATTTGCGAAGACCCGGCAAGTCATCCAGATGATCGCCCATCACTGAGGCCATTTGGTGGAACTCCCCCTGGACCATCCACGCAGCCGGAATCGGCCATGGGTGTTCTGAACAACCCGGAAACTCGTTTCAGGGGATTATTCTCGAAATCGTAGTCTGCCGGGCGCGATGTGGAGATTACAGGGGAACCCTTCGTCTCGGTGGTCCAAAGTCCCTGAACTAACCTGTTATCGTCGACGCACGGGAAACCCCGTGATTCAGAAGAGCAGATCTCGGGCCGGCACGGCCTATGCCCCGAGGCTGCCCGGCCGAATGTGTTTGCGCGCGGATAACTCCGGTCTGTGAAGCAGCACCCTGTTGCGGCCCGTCTGCTTGGCAAGGTAAAGTGCGGCATCCGCTCGCTGCTGTAACTGCTCCGGCGAGATCGCCTCAGAGGTCTGAACGGCAACTCCAATGCTCAGGGTGACCCAGCGCGACACACGGGATCCAGGGTTGGGCAAAGCGGCAGCCTCGACGCTCTTACGCATTCGTTCAGCCACAGCGGCGGCCTCTTCCTCGTTCACCCCGGGCAGGAGCACGAGGAATTCTTCGCCGCCATAACGGGCAACGTGATCGCGATCACGTCTCACGTTTTCCTTCAAGATAGTTGCGACCTTTACCAAACACCGATCTCCCTCCGCATGGCCGAGGTGGTCGTTTAGCTTCTTGAAGTTGTCAATGTCGCACATCAGCATCGCGGCACCGGCAAGGCAACGTTTGTCACTTCCCCATAGGCGCTCGAGTGTTTCCGTCATCCAGCGACGGTTGGAGATGCCGGTGAGTGGATCGGTCCTCGCCAGGAGTACCAGTCGATCATTCGCTTTCGCCAGTTCGGCGACCCTGCGTCGGTCGCGAAGCTCAAACAGGAAAGTCTTTTGAGCAAGAATTGTCATGATGCGCCGCGCGGCCACCGTTGCAAAGATACCGCTGGCGAAGAACAGCGTTCCAGCCACTGCACTCCCATGCGCGATGGCCGGGTTCTGCAGTTGAAGCATGAGATAGAGTCCGAGCGCCAGCGCAGCGATCGTCATCGTCCACGCCAGGGGGATCCCGAAGATTATGATGGCTGTGATGGCCACGAACAACATGACGTTCAATTGCCGTTCGTAGAACTCGCCACCAGCGCTTGCTCCGACCAATGCGACTGACAACAAGATCAGGAACATGCCTGCGATCAGCGAAGCTCCTTGGAGCCAAGGCGCCTGCGGTTTACGCCAGGCTAGGACCACGGCCAACGCGACGGGCGGGATGATGGCGCCGGGCAGGAGCATGGACTGCGCTACGCCCCATGGAAGCAACGCCGCGTTCAGTGCCAACGTCAGCACATCCAAAAATGCCACCCAGATCATCCACGCGCGGATGATTTTCGCCGTTTGCGACCAGACACGTGCTCGAAATAGGCGTTCGATCTCGCCACGCAGGCTGATTTCGCGCGTACGGCGCGCCAGAAGCCGGTCGACCTCAGCGGCTAGGGCAGGATCATCCTGCACATCGGGGGGCATCAGATCTGACAAGTCGATAGGCCCTACGCTGCTTTCTCCTGAACATCTATCCAAGCCATAGGCGGTCGGCGGTGGGCAAGCATGTCAACTTACCCTGAAGATTTGATTTATAGCTGCGATTTGCGAACAATCAGTCCCAAACCATCCGATGCTCGATGCGTAGCCGAATTAACCTTTGTAATTGCGGTGGCGCTGCACCGCTGTTATCCACGCCCCGCCGCTGGGCTCGGCGAAATGTTCCGAGAGCTTCTGAAGTTGACCGCGTGAAGGAACGGGTGATGCCGATTCTTGTCATGTCGACCTTTCGAGTATTGCCTGCAGACCAACAGGATGGATTTGGCCATGAAAGGAAGCCGACCGGTTATTTCGTTGTTGGATTTCGACATACTCTCCCGGGCTCTTACATCAGCCATCAGGGAGAGCCCGGAATCCGATTCGACGGTCCAGGCCCGCGAGCTTGTGTGCCTATACACCGGGAAAAAGTCAGCCGACCAAAATTTGATCGCGGCCTTGCTTCACGCCAGTCGCGCCCAGCTGGACGTGGAAGCATCCAAGGCCAATCGCCCGGCCAGAATTGACTGAGTGCCTGCATCTGCTCGACGTGACCTCTCACCGGGTTGTCTCCTCGACGGAGCTACGTCCGAGACGAAGCCCAAAGGCGCGACCGACTGAGACGCAGAGCAGAATTCCCGCAGGCGACAGGACGAATATCCTG
>NZ_RZPW01000655.1:0-3601 GCF_003998455.1 Mesorhizobium sp. M7A.F.Ca.CA.001.08.2.1
CACCAGCACATAGGGCTTCAACCCGCCGGTCTCGTTCTCGTCGACAAACCGCAGCGGCCGTTGCGGCCCGGCTTCGACGACGTCGCCGACATTGGTGCGGAAGGTGATTGTCTGCGCCTCGCCGCTGCCCGAAACGTCCATTTCGACGGCGATGAACGGCGCATCGGCGACGCGGATGCCGACCTTTTCCACCGGTGTCACCAGATAGGTCCTGCCATCGGCGTCCTTGCGCAGCACCGAGGAGAAAAGCTGCACCAGCGGCATGCGCCCGATCGGCGTGCCCAGATAGAACCAGGTGCCGTCGGCCTTGATCTCCATGTCCAGATCGCCGCAGAAGTCGGGATTCCAGCGTTCGACAGGTGCCGCGCCCTTGCCGGCACGGGCGGCGCGCGAGATCAGCGCCTCGAGACCACGCGCCTCGGTGGCATCAGTCAGGCTTTCTTCACGATGTCCCAAGGGTCCCGTCATGGTCACGAAATAGTCACTGTTGTTCCGCTTGTCAGCCTAAGTCTGTGATTTAAGTTTCGATGTAGGCGCCACGCGAGGCCGAATCGCGGCAACTTATGGTATGGTGCAGCCGTTGTTCCAGCCATGGTATTCCAACCACAAGGATCGATGCGGCATGAGCGTGATGGTCAAGGAAAGCCCGATCAGCGAAAAGGACATGATCGCCGAGGCCGAAAAGGCGCTTGCCGACATCTCCCGGATCCGCGACGGGGTCGGCCGGGTCATCTTCGGACAGGAAAGCGTCGTCGAGCGCACGCTGGTGGCGCTGCTGGCCGGTGGCCATGCGCTGCTGGTCGGGGTGCCGGGTCTCGCCAAAACCAAGCTGGTCGAAACACTTGGCATCGTGCTCGGCCTCGATTCGCGTCGCATCCAGTTCACGCCGGATCTGATGCCGTCCGATATCCTCGGCTCCGAAGTGATGGAGCAGGACGAGACCGGAAAACGCTCCTTCCGCTTCATCTCCGGGCCGATCTTCGCCCAGCTGCTGATGGCCGACGAGATCAATCGCGCGTCGCCGCGCACCCAGTCGGCGCTGCTGCAGGCCATGCAGGAATACCACGTCACCATTGCCGGCGCCCGCCATGACCTGCCGGCGCCCTTCCACGTGCTGGCAACCCAGAACCCGCTGGAGCAGGAGGGCACCTATCCGCTGCCCGAGGCACAGCTTGACCGCTTCCTGATGCAGGTGGACATCCTCTATCCCGAAATCGAGGCGGAGCGCCGCATCCTTCTGGAAACCACCGGCATCGAGGACGCGAAAGCGCAAAACGTGCTGCAGCCGGTGCGGCTGAAGGAGATCCAGACGCTGATCCGCCGCATGCCGGTGCCTGAAAGCGTCGTCGAGGCGATCCTGACGCTGGTGCGCTCGGCGCGTCCCGGCCAAGGCAATGCCGAGACCGATAAGAACGTCGCCTGGGGTCCCGGCCCGCGCGCCAGTCAGGCGCTGATGCTGTGCACAAGGGCGCGCGCGCTTTACGACGGACGGCTGGCGCCCTCGGTCGACGACGTCCGTGCGCTGGCCGAGCCGGTGCTGCAGCATCGCATGGCGCTGACCTTCGCCGCCCGCGCCGAAGGCACCAGCGTGCGTGACGTGGTGGCGAAACTCGTGAAAGGGATTTGATGCCGCGCATCGGCGAGGTCCAGGCTCCGGCAGCGACGCGCGACGCGCTCGCCCGTGGCCGGTTGCGGGCCTCGCTTGTGCCAGACCTGCTGGTCGAGGCGCGGCGCATCGTCAACACCGTGATCGCCGGCTGGCACGGCCGCCGCAAGCGCGGCATCGGCGAGAATTTCTGGCAGTTCCGGCCCTATGTCGAGGGCGATTCCTCGCGCATCGACTGGCGCCGCTCGGCCCGCGACGACCACACCTATGTGCGCGACCGCGAATGGGAAGCCGCCCATACCGTCTGGCTGTGGGCCGACCCCTCGCCGTCGATGCTCTACAAATCGACAGGCGCCAGCGTTTCCAAGCAATCGCGCGCGCTGGTGCTGGCGCTGGCCATGGCCGAGCTGTTGTCGCGCAGCGGCGAACGCATCGCCTGGCCGGGCCTCACCGACCCGTTCACCGCCCGCAACGGCGCCGAACGCATTGCCGCCCAGTTGGTGCATGCCGGCGAGCTGCCGGCAAAACCCGACCTGTCCGACATCAGGCGCTTCTGCGACATCGTCATCGTCAGCGACTTCCTCGATCCCGTCGAGGAGACGATGGCTTGGCTCGACGTGCTGGCCCGCCACGGCGTGCGCGCCCACCTGATCGAGGTCGCCGACCCGGCCGAGGAGACCTTCCCCTATGCCGGCCGCACCGAATTCACCGATCCCGAGACCGGCGACAAGCTGACCGCCGGCCGCGCCGAAATGCTGGGTGATGAGTATCGCCTGCTCTACACCGCCCGCCGCCACGAACTGGCCGCCTGGTGCAAGCGGCTTGGCTGGAGCTTTACCGTCAACCACACCGATCGGCTCGCCTCCGACGCGCTGGTGCGGCTGCACATGGCGATGACCACTGATGGCCCCTCGGTCAGGCCGACCGCTGGCGGTCGTGCAGGCATCGCTGGTGGCGATCGGCCAGGAAAGGCTGTCGCATGAGTTGGCTGCCGCTCTCCTTTGGCGCCCCCATGGTGCTGTGGGGCCTGCTGGCACTGCCGGTGATCTGGTGGCTGCTCAGGCTGACGCCGCCCAAGCCGCAGACCGAGATCTTCCCGCCGCTGAAGATCCTGGCGCGCGTACTGAAGCGCGAGGAGACGCCGCAGCAGAGTCCGTGGTGGCTGACGCTACTCAGGCTCTTGATGGCGGCCCTCATCGTCGCGGCATTGGCCGACCCGGTCTTCAATCCGCGTGAAAAGCTGCCGGCCGAAGGAGCCGCCCTGGCCCTGGTCATCGACAATGACTGGGCAAGTGCCGCCGACTGGGGCAAACGCGTCGCCACCGCCGAGCGGCTGATCAACGACGCCGGCTCCAACGGCGTGCCGGTCGTCATCGCCTTCACCGCCGAAAAAGCCAATGCCGAGATCGGCCCGTTCGATGCCGCCACCGCCCTTGACCGGCTGCGCGCCGCCAAGCCGCGGCCGATCCCGACCGACCGGCCCGCCGTCTATGCCCGCGTCGCCGGCGTGCTGGAGACCTTGCCCGGGGCCAGTGTCGCCGTGCTTGCCGACGGCTTGGCGGCAAAAGGCGATGAAGCCGCCTTCAACACGCTTTTGTCGAAAAATGCCGCCCGTGTCGTCTGGGCAACCGCCGACAGGCTGTCGCTGACGGGCCTGACCGCCGCCGACAACCAGGTCGACGGCTTTGCGCTGACCGCCATCCGCGCGCCGGGCGACCCTGCCCCGGCGCAGGTCACCGCCGGCGCCTTCGACGACAAGGGCCGCCGCATCGCCGATGCGACGCTGACCTTTTCGCCTGGCGAAACCACCGCCACCGGCACCATGGCGGTGCCGTTCGAATTGCGCAACGACTTCGCTTCGATCGCGCTCGACGGCGAGCGGCAGGCCGGTGCGGTGCGCGTCCTCGACGAAAGCTCCAAGCGCCGCCGCGTCGGGCTGCTGTCGCAGGCCGAGGCCGACCAGGCGCAGCCGCTTTTGTCGCCACTCTACTACAT
>NZ_RZPW01000656.1:0-3594 GCF_003998455.1 Mesorhizobium sp. M7A.F.Ca.CA.001.08.2.1
ACACTGGGTGCCTCCCTGGAGATGATGATCGCGCATGGGCAAGCCGTGATGCGCGGCTCGGCCAGTGCCTGCGTCGTCGTCGACCTGCCGGCTGGCAGCTATGAGGTCACGGCAGCACTTGTCGTCGCCTCGGCGCGGCGGGTCGTCGACGAAACCGGCTGCCAGGCGGTGAAGCTCGAAGGCGGCGTCGACATGGTTAGCCAGATCGCGGCCATCGTCGCCGCCGGCATTCCGGTCATGGGGCATATCGGCCTGCAGCCGCAATCGGTCGAGAAGGACGGCGGCTACAAGATCAAAGGCCGCACCGAGGAGGCTGTTGCGGCATTGCTTCGCGATGCGCTCGCCGTCGAGAACGCCGGGGCTTTCTCGGTGGTCATCGAAGGCACGGTCGAGAGGGTCGCCGCCGATATCAGCCGCCGCCTCGCCATCCCAACCATCGGCATCGGCGCCAGCGGCGACTGCGACGGCCAGATCCTGGTCATCGACGACATGGTCGGGCTGACCGTCGATCGCGTGCCGAAATTCGTCAAGGAATACGCCGACCTGCGCAGCGTGATCTCGCATGCCGCAAAGAGCTATGCAGCAGAAGTGCGAAACCGGACATTCCCGGGCCCCGGCCATGTCTTTTCGGCGACAAACAGCAGGGATGACGCATGAGCCAACCCGTCGTCGTCGACAGCGTTGCCGCACTTCGCACGCAAATCCATGACTGGCGCCGTGACGGCCTTCGTGTCGCCATGGTGCCGACTATGGGCGCTTTGCACGACGGGCACATCTCGCTGGTCAGGATCGCACTCGAAAAAGCCGAGCGCTGCGTCGTGTCGATCTTCGTCAACCCGACACAGTTCGCGCCGAGCGAAGACCTCGACAAGTACCCGCGCCAACTCGCCCGCGATCTCGATCGGCTCGGCGCGGCAAAGGCCGACCTTGCTTTCACACCGACGGTTGGCGAGATGTATCCCGCCGGCTTCGCCACGAAAATCTCGGTCGGCGGCCCCTCCGCCGGGCTCGAATCGGACTTTCGGCCGACCTTTTTCGAAGGCGTCGCCACCGTCGTGGCAAAGCTCCTCCTGCAGGCAACGCCCGACTTTGCGGTCTTCGGCGAGAAGGACTACCAGCAGCTTTGCGTGGTGAGACAGCTCTGCGGCGATCTCGACCTGCCCGTCGACATCGTCGGCGCCCCGACGATACGCGACGCGCATGGTCTCGCCATGTCGTCACGCAACGCCTATCTCGATGAGGCCGAACTGAAGGTCGCCCGCCAACTCAACGTGATATTGCGCAAAACGGCAGTGGCCCTGGCGGCAGGCGCCCACCAAAACGACGCAACCGAAGAGGCTATCCGCGACCTCATCGCCGCCGGTTTCCAGAAGGTCGACTATGTCGAGGCACGCGAAAGCCTGACGCTTGCGCCATGGCGTCGAAACCGCGAAGGGCGTCTTCTCGCAGCAGCATGGCTCGGCAAAACCAGGCTAATCGACAATGTGGGGGTTCCCGCTGCCTAGCGAAGGCTCGATCCTCCGCGGCGGATTGCTGCCGCGCCTAGCTCTCGCTCTTTTGCCGGCCGGCCCTGACGATCAGGTGTCCCGCGACGATCCCAACCACCCCGGCAAAGGCTTTCACCAATGCATCGATGAGGCGTGCATGGCGACCGGGATCAATGAGCTGAAGCAGTTCCAGCATGCCGGCGATCACAGCCACAAAGATCACCACTTGATACAGTCGGTTGGGGAAGCCGACCGCCAGGGCGAAGCCCAGCAGGACATAAGCCATGGCACGCTCGACATTTGCTTCAGCGAGATGCGGCCGCATCTGGATCGGCGACAAGGTCGCGAAAATGATGATGGCGAGCAGCGCCAGCGCCGCAGTGCGGAACAATTTGGTCATGGCCCTTGCATATCCGTGGTGAGCCGGCACGGCAAACGCCGCGATGACGCATGGCCGGATCGCGGCCGCCATTGCTGCCCGCCAGTGGCCTTCGCCCAACTATTCCTCCGTCGGCATATGCAGATACATCGACTGGATGCCGACACGGCCCGGTCCGGTGAATCGGTTGACGATGAAATTCATGTTGGCGCCGAAGAAGCCGCTCGACAGGCGATCGATCTTGGTCTCCATCCTGACCGAGGCATCCTTGAACAGCCAGCCGCCTGGTTCGATGTCGATGGTTTCGCCGGCGGCGAGCGTCTTTTCGAAGACGTTGCCATAGCCGTGCAGCCAGACGATGCATCGCCCGAATCACCGCGAAAGCGGTCGATGAAAAAGCCGCTCTGGCCGAACAGCATCGTCGCCAGGCCGCGCACCCGTTCGAAGGTGTAGTCGACATTGCCGGTGGCGGCGAGAAACTGGTGCTCGCGCACCTGGATCTCTTCGCCGTGCCTGAGATGGATCGGCACGATGTGGCCAGGCCCATCGCGGCTGAAGGCAACGATGCCCGCCCCCGACGCCTCGGTGACGAAGATCTGCATGCCGGCCATCATCCGCTTCAGCGCGCCCTTCAGCGATTTCAGGCCGATGGTGATGGTGGAATTCTTCCACAAAAGGATGTGGTGCTCGAAATAGACCGGCATGCGCGTGACATCGACCGAAAGCACCGGCACCAGCTCGCCCGCTATATGATAGGTGACGCCGCCAAAGGTCTCGTCCGACACCTGTGTCGGCATCAGTTCCGGCAAGCTTGGCATGACGATTCCCCAAGCTGCCTCGCATGCCACCGGTCAAACACCGATCATGGCTGGGGTCAGCGGCCACAGCTTTGCGCTCGATATTTGCGCCGTCAAATGAAAGCCGTGCGCTCGAGGGTCCACTCGCAACAACGTGATGCAATCGCGCGATCATCGAGCGCTCAGGCGGTCAGCATCCGCTCAAGAATCAACGCAGCAATACCGGACTGCGCCGGCCCATAATTGTCGGCCCGGCCAATCTCGGCAAAGCCGTTGGCCAGATAGAAGGCGACCGCACGCTTGTTCTGCTCCACGACCTCGATGCGTAGAGAGCGGGCTTCCGGAAAATTCTCGATCACCTCATCGAGCAACATCCCGCCGATGCCCCGGCCTTGCAGGTCGGGTGCGACATGGAGCTGTTGCAGGTCGACCACGGTGCCGCCTTCGACGCTTTCGGCATAGGCGACGCCGCCGATGCGCTTGCCGTCGTCGGCGACCAGGAATTCGGCATTCGGCCGCTCAAGGCTAGCTCTCAATTTCGCCGGCGAACACCAATCCTCGATGACCCGGTCGATCCGATCAGGGCCATAGACCGCGTCATAGGTCGTGTGCCAGGTTTCGACCAGCAGCGCCCGGATGGCCGTCAGATCACGTTCACCTGCGGTGCGGACAAACACCGCGCTACTCGATGCCCAGCTTGGTCTTGACGAGGTCGTTGACCGCTTGTGGATTGGCCTTGCCGCCGGTCACCTTCATCACCTGGCCAACGAACCAACCGGCCATGCTCGGCTTGGCGCGCGCCTGTTCGACCTTGTCGGGGTTGGCTGCGATCACCTCGTCTACGGCCTTCTCGATGGCGCCGGTGTCGGTGATCTGCTTCATGCCACGGCTCTCGACCAGCTGGCGCGGATCGCCGCCCTCATTCCAGACG
>NZ_RZPW01000657.1:0-3592 GCF_003998455.1 Mesorhizobium sp. M7A.F.Ca.CA.001.08.2.1
GTTCCAGGCTGACCTTCTTGAGATTGCCGGTCGCGGCGCGGGCGATCAACCGGCCGACTTCGGTCGAACCGGTGAAAGCCACCTTGTCGATATCGGGATGGGCCGCCATCGCCGCGCCAACCGTTTCGCCAAAGCCGGTCAGGACGTTGACCACGCCTTCCGGAAAGCCGGCGTCCTGAACCAGCTTGCCGAAATAGAGCGCGCCGAGCGGCGTCTGCTCGGCCGGCTTGAGCACGATGGTGCAGCCGGCCGCCAGCGCCGGCGCCACCTTCCAGGCGAGCATGCTGAGCGGGAAGTTCCATGGGATGATCTGGCCAACGACGCCGACCGGCTCGCGGCGGGTGTAGGCATGCCAGTCACCCGGTGCGTTGACGGTCATCGTCTCGCCATTGATCTTGGTGGCCCACCCCGCATAGTAGCGGAACGTCTCGGCCGTGAACGGCACCTCGCCGTTACGGGAATCGCCGATCGGCTTGCCGCTTTCATAAGAATTGAGCGTTGCCAGCATACCGACATTGGCATCGATCAGATCGGCGAGTTTCCAGATCAGCCTGGCGCGCTCGGCCGGGACCATTTTCGACCATGGACCGTCGATCGCCGTCCGAGCGGCCTTGACCGCCAGATCGACATCGGCGCCGTCACCGGACGGCACCTGCGCAATGACCCGGCCATTCGAGGGGTCGATGACGTCGAGCGCCTGTCCGGAGGCCGCCGGCAGCCATGCGCTGCCGATCAGCATCGCATGCTTGCCACCAACGAACGCCGCCACTTTGGGATCGAGTGGTGGCACGGCATCGAAACGTATGTTCATGATTTCCTCCGAACGGTCTCTTCAATCAGCGCTGGACGAACGGCGCGGGAATGGAATTCCCGGCATCGATCCAGATGCTTTTTTCCTGAAGATATTCGTAGATGGCGGTCTGGCCGTTCTCGCGGCCAATGCCCGACTGCTTGTAGCCGCCGAACGGGGAGAGAGGACTGGTGGCGCGATACATGTTGACCCAGACCATGCCAGCCTCGAGCCGTTCCGGTAGGCGCATGGCGCGCCCCAGATCCTGCGTCCACATCCCGGCCGCAAGCCCGTAGATGGTGTCGTTGGCGATGGCCACCGCCTCGTCCTCGTCATCGAAGGGAATGATCGACAGCACCGGTCCGAAGACCTCTTCCTGGGCGATGCGCATGGACGACTTCACGTTGCCGAAGATCGTCGGCTCCACGAACCAGCCGTCGGCGATCGATGTGTCCTCGGGTATCTTGCCGCCGAGCAATTGCGCAGCGCCCTCACCGTTGGCGATACCGATGTAGTCGAGCACTTTGGCGCGCTGCGGCAGGGTGGTGATCGGACCGACCTGGGTCTCGGGGTCGAGCGGATCTCCGATCTTCGCGGTCCTGGCGAAGGCGACCAGCTTCTCCGTCACCTGGTCGTAGACCGAGCGCTGCACGAGTGCGCGCGAGCCGGCGATGCAGGTCTGGCCGGTTGCGGCGAAGATGCCGGAAACGAGACCGGGTATGGCGGCTTCCATCTTGGCGTCAGCAAAGACGATGTTGGCGGATTTGCCGCCGAGCTCGAGCGTGACCTTCTTGAGCCCGCCGGCGGCAGCCTGATAGACGCGGCGGCCGGTTGCATCACCACCGGGGAATGCCACTTTCGCTACATCTGGATGCGTGACGAGGCGGTCACCGATTTCATGGCCGAAGCCGGTGACGATGTTGACGACGCCCTTGGGAAAGCCCGCTTTCTCGAAAAGCCGGCCGAAGAACAACGCCGAGACCGACGAGAATTCCGACGGTTTCCAGACGATCGTGTTGCCGGCCGCGAGCGCTGGAGCAAGCTTCCACGTCGCCAGCATCAGGGGCGAGTTCCACGGTGTGATTGCGGCCACAACCCCGAGCGGCTCGCGGCGCGTGTAGTTGAACACGCCGGGCTTATCGATCGGGATGACACGGCCCTCGATCTTGTCGGCAAGGCCGCCAAAGAAGCGGAACCATTGCGGAATGTATTTGCACTGCATCCGCATTTCATTGATCAGCTTGCCGTTGTCGCGGGTTTCGAGAACGGCCAGGTTTTCGGCCTCCTCCGCCACGAGATCGGCAAAGCGCGTCATGATCTGCCCACGTGCGCTTGGGGTCATCGTGCGCCACTCGCCGCGAAAGGCGGCCGCGGCTGCCTGAACGGCCGCATCGACATCGGCTACGCCAGCGCGCGGAACGAGCGCCCAGGCCTTGCCTGTGAAGGGATCGAAGGATTCGAAAAAATCCCCCGACTGCGCGGCGGCCGGGCGGCCGCCGATCAGCATCGAGAGCTTTTCCGTGGCGAGCGGCGGACGGGTCGTCATGCTCCGACTTCCTGCATGGCTTCGCGAGCGAGCCGGAAGGCATCGACGCCGGCCGGCACGCCGGCATAGATCGCGACCTGCAGAAGGACTTCGCGGATCTCGTCCTTGGTCACGCCGTTGGTCAGCGCGCCCTTCACATGCATCTTCAGCTCGTGCGGACGATTGAGCGCGGAAAGCATGGCGAGGTTCAGCATGCTGCGCGTCTTCTTGTCGAGCGTGTCGCGGCCCCAAACGGCGCCCCAGCAATATTCCGTCACGAGTTCCTGCATCGGGCGATTGAAATCGTCGGCGCTGGCGAAGGATTTCTCGACGAACTCGGCGCCCAGAACCGATTTGCGGATTTCAAAACCCTTATCGAATACGTCCTTGCCCATTGGATGGTCCTTTCCAGTTGCTTGGGAGATCAAAGGCCGGGAGTCGGCCGGTACTTGCGGCCGCGCGCGATCACGTGGCCGAGCGAGCCGTTGGTCAGGTAGATCTGCGTCGCCTTGGAATCGTAGGGGACGTTCTCCTGGCCGGGGTAGCCGATCAGCTCGCGCACGCGCGGGCTCATATAGTAGGTGGCTATGGCAATCGTTGTGGTCGCCGAGAAGGCTTCGCCGTCCTCCTTGTTGAGGCTTTCCAGGCGAGCTTCAGCGCCGGTGCCCGGATCGACTGCGATGCCGCGCGCAAAGCCCGGCTTCAGATCAACACGAAAATCCAGCGACTTCTCGACATCGGCGTAGCCGCAGACGTCGCTGAACTTCGGCATCTTGCCATGCGCGGGGATCAGGAAGTCTGCGAGCGCAAGGAACGTTCTCTCGTTCGACATGTCAGGCCACCTTCTGGTTGCGGCGCTCGCCGATCATGCGGCGTGTATTGCGCAGCGCGACGGCCATGATGGTCGCTGTCGGATTGGTGGCGCCCGAGGTCGGGAAGGTCGAGGCGTCCATGACGTAGAGGTTCGGCACATCGTGGCAGGCGCCCCATTGATCGACGACCGACCGCTTTGGATCGTCGCCCATAACGGTGGTGCCGATGAGATGCCAACCCGATTCACGCACCGGCGTCGAAACCAGCGTCTCGATGGCACCGGCGGCGCGCACCGATTCCAGGCAGCGGTCAATGTTGAACTTGAGCAGCCGGTTGGAATTCTCGTTGACCTTGTAGACGATCTGCGGCGCTGGCAGGCCATCGGAATCCACCAGATCCTTCGACAGCACCACCTGGTTGCTCTCCTCCGGAAGATCTTCGCCGACGATGCCCCAGATCAGCGA
>NZ_RZPW01000658.1:0-3590 GCF_003998455.1 Mesorhizobium sp. M7A.F.Ca.CA.001.08.2.1
GCGCATCGCGGCGTTCGAGCAAGCGCTGCTCGATATGCCGAAGCCGACCATCCCCGGCACTGTCGAGGTCAAGCTGCCGGCGGTGGTGGTCGGCGACACCACGGTGCGCGACGTGCATCTTTCCGCCGAGCCGGTCGATGGCGGCTGGTCGGTGAAATCGCTTGCCGCGACCTTGCCCGGCCGCACCACGCTGGAAGCGGATGGCATGCTGGTGCTCAATTTGGAAGGGCATTTCGGCTTCAACGGCTCGCTGCTGCTGGCCGTGGCCCAACCTTCCGGCTTTGCCGCCTGGCTGTCGAAGGATGTCGACGAGGCGATCCGCCGCCTGCCGGCCGCCGGCTTCAAGGCCAAGGTCGACCTCTCGCAGAAGCGCCAGGCCTTCAGCGATCTCGAACTGATCCTGGGCAAGGCGAAGTTTTCCGGCCGCATCGATTCCAGCCAGCCCGACGATGCCAAGCCCTCGGTGCTGATGCGGCTTGAAGGCGGTGATCTCGATGTCGACGGGCTGGCGGCCTTCGCCTCGATCTTCGTCAGCGACAAGGGCGCCAATCGCTTTGCCGACCGCGACCTCGATTTCCAGATCAAGGCCGGGCCGGTCAACGCCGGCGGGTTGACCGCCGACACGGTCGACACGGCGCTCAGGCTGCGCGACGGGCTGCTCGAAATCGACCGGCTTTCGGTGGGCGGGCTGGCCGGCGCCTCGATCAGCGCCACCGGCCGGATCAAGGATTTCCCCGCGAGCCCGACCGGCAAGCTCGATGCGTCGGTGGTTGCCGTCGATCTGAAGCCGCTGATCGATGTCGCCGCCCAGCACTATCCCGACAGTGCCGTGCTCAGGGGACTGTCGAGCCGTGCTGCTGCCTATCCCGAGCTGTTCCAGGATGCGCGCATCGACCTGGTGGCGAGTGCAGCCGACAATGGCGACGGCACCACAGGCCTGGCGGTGAGCGGGCAAGGCAAGGCGGGCGGCTCGGCCTTTTCGGCGTCGCTGTCGGGGAAGGGGGCGGTGGACAAGCTTCTCGAAGCGCCGGTGGCGCTGACCTTCAACGCCAAGAATCCCGATGCCACCGCGCTGCTGGCGCTCTATGGCCTGCCGGCGCTGCCGCTCGGCATGCTGGGCGAGGCAAACACCGATATTCAGGCCAAGGGCACGTTTGGCGGCGGCCTGGCGACGAATTTCAGCCTTGCCGGCAATGACTTCAAGGCCGGTTTCGAGGGAACGATCGCCGACACGCCGCAAGGCCTCGCCGCCAAGGGCAAGCTCAGCCTCGATGCCGCCGACATCGAGCCATGGCTGATGACGTCGGGCATCGGCCTGCCAGGCATGGGGTCGGGCATGTCGACGTCGCTCGCCGCGCAGGGCGACTACGGCAACGGCCTGCTGGTGCTGGACGAACTCAGCGGCGCCATCAACGAAGCGGCGGTGTCCGGCGACGTCAATATCGATGTAAAGGACGGCGTGCCACATCTGGCCGGGGCGCTGGCGCTCGACGAACTCGACCTCGATCCCCTGGCGGTGGCGCTGTTCGGCGACTCCGCCTTTCTAGCCGACAAGGAGGGCGCAGCCAAAGACCGGGCAGGCAAGGGTGGCGTGTGGCCGGCGACACCGTTCAGCCAGAAATCCAGCCTGCCATTCACCGCCGACCTCGACCTGACGACGGCAGCACTGGCCGCCGGCCGGTTCGCCACCGCCTATGACGCCGCCTTTTCGCTCAAGCTCGACCAGGAAGGCATCCGCGTTTCGGATCTCAAGGCGAAGTTGCTGGGCGGGGCGCTGACCGGCCTATTCGAGTTGAAGAACAACAACGGCACCGGACTGTTCTCTGGCCAGATGAAACTGGCGGGCGCCGATCTGGCGACCGTGCTGCCGGATGCCGGCATCAGCGGCATCGGCGATTTCTCGACGGCGCTGTCAAGCAGCGGCAAATCGGTCGAAGGGATGGTGGCTGCCTTGTCAGGCTCCGGAACTGCGGCGTTGAAGGGCGTGAAAGTTGCTGGCCTCAATCCAGATGCGTTCAGTGCGTTCCTCGCCAAGGCGGATGCGATCGGGCGCGACATCGATGCGGCCAAGACCGCCGGCTTCGCGCCCGAGATTGCCGCTGATGGCAGCTTTGCCGCTGGCGATACCGACATAGCCTTCACGGTTGCCGGCGGCACGCTGCGGGCGCCGCCGGTCAGCCTGGAAAATCCAGCGGCGACCTTGTCCGCCGACATCACGGCGGATCTCAACGCGGCCACGGTGTCGGCCAAGGGTGCGATCACTTATCAGCCTGGCGACGAGGCGCTGGTCGGCTCCGAGCCGGTTGTGAATTTCACCGCCGAAGGGCCGTTCGGCGCGGTCAAACGAGCATTCGACAGTGAGCCGCTGGCGCAGTTCCTGACCCAGCGCGCGCTGGAGAAGGAGCAGCAGCGCGTCGAGGCGATGCAGGCCGCGCTGCTCGAGAAGCAGCGGCTGCGGCGCGAAGTGCGCTATTACGCTGCGCTGCAGGATGCTCGCGACAAGGCGGCCGAGGAATTGCGCCGGCAGGAGGAAGCAGCGCGGCTCAAAGCCGGAGCTGACGCCAAGGCCGAAGCCGAAGCGGATGCACAGGCTCAGGCTGAGGCGGACGCAAAGGCTCAGGCCGACGCGGAGGCGAAAGCCAAGGCGGACGCAGATGCCAAAGCCAAGGCCGATGCCGAAGCGAAGGCGGCTGCCGAAAAGCAGGCCGCCGACGAGGCCGCCAAGGCGCAGGCCGAGCAGGAGCGGCAGAAGGCGGAAGAGGCGATGCGTATTGCCTCGCAGGAAAAGGCAAGGCTCGAAGCCGAACGCAAGGCCGCGCAGCCTCCGAAGGTGGAGCGGGCGCCGCTGCCGCAGGCCAACGACAATCCGCCGCCGGCCAAGCCGAAGCCCAATCCGTTCACGATCGACAATCTGCTGAAGTCGCTGCAGTAGTAGTCGACTACCCACGGTCTCGATCGAGCAGCCGCCGCAGCATCGGTTCGATGCGTGACAGTTCGTCGAGATGCGCCGCCGACAGCTCGGCCAGGCAATCGTCGGCGCGCTCGGTCAGTTGCAGCAGCACGCGGCGATGGTCGTCCTTGTCCTGATCCCTTGTGACCAGCCCTGCCTCGCCGAGACGGTTGACCAGTTCGACGGCGCTGTGGTGGCGAATGCGCAGGCGTTCCGCGAGATCGCCAACCGTCACCGGGCCGCCGCCGGGGAATCCCTTGATCGCCAGCAGCGCCTGATGCTGGCGCGGGGTCAGGCCGGCGTCTTCCGCCTGGACCTGGCTGAATTCGAGGAACCGGCGGATCAGGTAGCGAAACTCCGACAGCCGCTGGTAATCGGCCTGGCTGATGGCGGGACGTTGTTCTCGTGGCTGCGACATATCAGACATGTGTTCGTTTTCCGGCGAAAGCTCAAACGGATTTCGGGCGAAACCGGCTTGAATATTTATATCGTGTTACGATACATAGCCACCGACAAACCCGGCTGGCCGCTTCGACCGTGCCGCACCCCAGACATACGGCCGCCGCCAGGAAGCAACTGCCATGAAGACCCATCATTCGAACCCGGAGCACCTGCGCGATTTCACCACGGATCCCAGGGT
>NZ_RZPW01000659.1:0-3581 GCF_003998455.1 Mesorhizobium sp. M7A.F.Ca.CA.001.08.2.1
TTCCAAGGCCGTTGCCGATCTCTCCATCCGCACCAGTTCGGTGCAGGCCAATGCCGGCTCGCTGTCGGGCGGCAACCAGCAGAAGGTGCTGCTCGCCCGCCTGCTCGAGACCGAGCCGAAGGTCGTCATCCTCGACGAGCCGACTCGCGGCGTCGATGTCGGAGCGAAATCGGAAATCTACCGGCTGATCGACAATCTCGCCAAGCAGGGCATCGCCATCCTGATGATCTCCAGCGAACTGCCCGAGGTGATCGGCGTCGCCGATCGCGTGCTGGTGATGCGCGACGGAAAGATATCGGGCGAGGTGACGGCATCGCAAGGCGAACCGCTAAGCCAGGAGGAAATCATGGAACTTGCAACGGGAGCGGCCCAGCAATGACCGACAAGGCGACCGAGATCAGCGCAGTCGGCCAGGCGACCGGCACGAGCCGACGGTTGCGCACGGCTTTCGCTGCCCTTGGCATGCTGCCGGTGCTGATCCTGCTGGCGGCCGGCTTCCAGTTCCTGAACCCGCGCTTCCTGACCGAGACCAACCTGTTGATCGTCACCCAGCAGTCGTCGATCAACATCGTGCTGGCGGCCGGCATGACCTTCGTCATCCTCACCGGCGGCATCGACCTGTCCGTCGGCGCCATCCTCGCCGCATCGGCGATGGTGGCGGTGATCGTATCGCTGGTGCCGGACTGGGGTTTGCTCGGCGTGCCGGCGGCCATTCTGGTCGGCCTCGGCTTCGGCCTCGTCAACGGGCTGCTCATCGCCTACATCAAGCTGCCGCCCTTCATCGTCACGCTGGGTTCGCTGACCGCGGTGCGCGGTGTCGCCCGCCTGCTCGGCCAGGACACCACGGTGTTCAATTCGGACCTGCCGTTCGATTTCATCGGCAACGGTTCGCTGTTCGGCATCCCGTGGCTGGTCATCATCGCACTGTCGGTGGTGGTGCTGTCCTGGGTGGTGCTCAAGCGCACCGTGCTCGGCACCTGGATCTACGCCGTCGGCGGCAATGCCGAAGCGGCGCGGCTGACCGGTATCAAGGTGCCGCTGGTGCTGCTCTTCGTCTATGGCGTTTCCGGCCTGCTGGCCGGTCTCGGCGGCGCCATGTCGGCGGCCCGGCTCTACGCCGCCAACGGCTTGCAGCTGGGCCAGTCCTACGAACTCGACGCTATTGCCGCGGTCATTCTCGGCGGCACCAGCTTCGTCGGCGGCGTCGGCTCGATCTGGGGAACGCTGATCGGCGGCCTGATCATCGCGGTGCTCTCCAACGGGCTCATCTTGGCCGGTGTCTCGGACATCTGGCAGTACATCATCAAGGGATTGGTCATCATCGTGGCGGTCGCCCTCGACCGCTACAGGCTCCAGGCAGGAGCAAGAACGTGATTGACCTTAGTCGCCGGCGTCAACGACCGGTTTGTGTAACGCACCGTGAGAGGCGCGGGGCAATCGGAGGAAAGCAATGAAGACCATCGCCAAACTGCTCTGCGGCGTCGCACTCGCGTCGCTCGCCATCGCGCCTGCTTCGGCCAAGGACCTCAACAAGGTCGGTATCTCGGTCGGCCTGCTCGGCAATCCCTTCTTCGTCGCCACCATCAAGGGCATCGAGGACGCGGCCAAGAAGATCAACCCGAAGGTCGAGGTGACCTCGGTATCGGCCGACTACGACCTGAACAAGCAGGTCTCGCAGGTCGATTCGTTCATCGCCGCCGGTGTCGACGTGATCATGCTCAATGCCGTCGACGCCAAGGCGATCGCGCCGGCGGTGAAGAAGGCACAGGCCGCGGGTATCGTCGTTGCCGCCTTCGACGTTTCGGCGCCGGGCGCCGACGTCACCGTGATGACCAACAACGTCAAGGCCGGCGAAGAGGCCTGCCAGTACCTGGTCGACCACACCGGCGGCAAGGGCGACTACGTCATCCTCAACGGACCGGCATCGTCGTCGATCCTGGAGCGGGTGAAGGGCTGCAAGAACGTGCTTTCGCAGCATCCCGACATCAAGATCCTCTCCGACGACCAGAATGCCGAAGGCTCGCGCGACGGCGGCCTGAAGGTGTTCCAGTCGCTGCTCACCCGCTTCGACAAGATCGATGCGGTGTTTGCCATCAATGACCCGACGGCGATCGGCGCCCAGCTCGCGGCCAAGCAGCTCAACCGTTCGGAGTTCATCTTCACCGCCGTCGACGGCGCGCCCGATATCGAGAAGGAACTCTCTTCCGGCACCTCGATGATCAAGGCCTCGGCCTCGCAGGATCCCTATGTGATGGCCGGCCAGTCACTGACGATGGCGGCCGAACTGCTGGCCGGCAAGAAGCCGGCAGAGCCGACCGTTCTGCTCGACCCGAAGCTGATCACGGCCGAGAACCTGAAGGACTACAAGGGCTGGACCGCAGCCCGCTAAATTCTTCCCAAGGCCGGTGCGGCCGGGATGACCCGGCCGCACCTTGTCAGCACCGGAGACGATGATGTCGCGTATTGGAATCCATTCTTTCGTCTGGTCGGCGAGCTCGGCTCAGGCCGATCTGGAGCGCACGCTGGCCAACACCAGGGAGGCCGGCTTTGACCTCATCGAATTCTCCTATCTCGACCCCGCCAATGTCGACATCGGCGGGCTCGCGAGGCGCATCGCCGATCTTGGCCTCGGCGTGGCGATCAGCATCGGATTGCCTGTTGACGGCGATATTTCGAGCGCCGACAGGGCGATTGCCGCGCGCGGCGTCGAAATCCTCAACGACACCATCGCGCTGACGCGTGACCTCGGCGGTCGGAAGGTCGCCGGCATTCTCTCGACCAGCCACGGATTGCAGGTCGAGGCGCCGACGCGCGATCAATGGCAGCGCAGTGCCGGCACTCTGGCCAAGGTTGCCGAGACAGCCAAGGCGGCCGGCGTCACGCTCAACCTCGAGATCGTCAACCGCTTCGAAAGCAATCTGCTCAACACCGCCGCGCAAGGACTGGCCTTCATCGAGGACACTGGCTCGGACAACATCTTCCTGCATCTCGACACGTTCCACATGAACATCGAGGAGGCCGATGTCGGGCTGGCCATCCGTCAAGCCGCGGACAAGATCGGCTATGTCCATATCGGCGAAAGCCATCGCGGCTTCCTCGGCACCGGCAATATCGATTTCGCCGCGATCTTCGATGCGCTGACGGCGATCGGCTACAGCGACGATCTCAGCTTCGAATCCTTCTCTTCGGAAATCGTCGATGAGCACCTGTCGAAGAAGACCGCCATCTGGCGCAATCTGTGGACGGACAACATGGCGCTGGCCAAGCACGCGCGCGCCTTCATTGGGCTCGGGCTGGAGACGGCAAGGCGCAAGGCGGAACTCGTCTCGGCACGGCACAAACCCTGACGCGCCCTTCGAGAGCCGAAGGGCGCGGCGTGCGCCGCATGGCAGGGCTCTGACTTCAAACCAACAAACGGCCTCGTGGCAGCCAGTGCTGGCAGCTTTTGCGCCGCCAGCTTTTTCGCGATAGGAATTTTTTCTTGACTCGTGACCTCAGCTATGGTACATTTTTGCCTATGGTGCTGATTTGCGCCAGTGACCCGCCGCACAGGCGGGTTTTTGTTTGATGCACCGTCAGCC
>NZ_RZPW01000065.1:0-14248 GCF_003998455.1 Mesorhizobium sp. M7A.F.Ca.CA.001.08.2.1
ATGCCGGACGGATCGCCGGCGCTCAACGCGAGCGCAGTCACTGCGTTGCCCACGTCAGCGCTTGACGATGCGGGCTTTTGCCTTCAGCTCGTCGACATATTTCTTGCTGAGCGCGTCGGCATCCTTGTCGCCGCCGGAGCCTTCGGCCTGGAACGCCATCTGGGCAACTTTGTCGTCGGACACTTCGCGCGACGAGCAGATGCCGATGAATTCGACGCCGCGTTCGGTTTCGCGCGTGACGGTGGCACCGCCGACTTTGGTAGCTTTGATCTGCTCGGCCCAGTCCGGCGGCAGTTGCGGCGCCAGCACCCGGCCCAGATCGCGAACGGTGACGTCGATCAGGCCCTTGGCGAATTCGCGCGTCGTGTTGCAGCCGTTGAAGCGGGCGCGCATGGCGTCGGCCTCTCGCTTGCGTTTGCCCAGCGTCGCGCTGCGTTCAGCCGCCGGCACCACGAAGATGACCTGCTGCAGCATGTATTCGGTGGCGCTCGGTTTGGCGCCGCCTTTTTCGAGCATCTTCCTGACGAGATCCTGTTCGCTGACGGCGCCGGTGCCGTCGCCGGAACGGTAGCGCGCGCTCAAGGCCTGGTTCCAGGCCATCTGGGCGCGGATGAATTCCTTGAAGTGGCTCTTGGTGACGCCCGACTTCTCCATGACGCCGTCGAGCTGGCTGAGCTGCATCTTGTTGCTCGAGGCAAAGCGCTGATACGCGGCATCGACCTGGGCGTCGCTGATGCGGATACCAAGCCGCTTGGCCTCGGCCATACGCAGCGTCTGGTCGATCATTTCCTGGCCGGCATCGCCCTTCTTGCGCTGCAGCTTCAGGAAAGCGGCGCGATGGGCGATGTCGCCGGTGGTGACAGGAATGTCGTTGACGACGTATTTGATCTCGCTGGCGAAAGCTGGCGGCGCCATTACGGTGATCGACACGGACGTCGCCGCCACGAGCAACGCGAAACCTGCTGAAAAGAGGTATTTCCTCATCGTTGGCATCCCAATTCTATCCCGGTCCCGCCCAATTTGATCTTTCCAGGTGCGCGAAATCCGTGCCAGCCCTATGCGGCGAAACGATGTCGCCGATTGTTACTGGA
The DNA here is from genome assembly GCF_003998455.1 of Mesorhizobium sp. M7A.F.Ca.CA.001.08.2.1. Taxonomy (NCBI): domain Bacteria; kingdom Pseudomonadati; phylum Pseudomonadota; class Alphaproteobacteria; order Hyphomicrobiales; family Phyllobacteriaceae; genus Mesorhizobium; species Mesorhizobium sp. M7A.F.Ca.CA.001.08.2.1. Next base: position 1,092 of record NZ_RZPW01000065.1, read on the forward strand.
TCGTGTCGACGGCACTGGTCGACGAGCCGAAATCGCCGAGGGTGCGGAACGACAGATTGAAGCCGATGGTCTGCGACACCTCCCTGGTGTTCAGATCGCGCGACTGCGAGTAGGTCATCAAATAAGTGAAGCAGGAATCGTTGTAGGCGAAGCCGACGCCATCCTTGACCAGCAGGCTCTGCTGCAGGTCGTAGGTTCCTGTGCCGAAGACGCGCCAGTTTTCGGCCAGATGCGTGGATGCACCAAGCGTGACCTCGTGGCGGTCGGTGGTGAAGCCGTACAGCGGCTGGGCCTGGATGAAGGCGTATTTGGCGCTCAGCGACACAGGCAGGCCGGAATAGGCGGCCTTCACCTCGGCGCGGCGGATCTCGAAGCTCTGTTCGTCAAAACGGCCGCTGACCGAGGCCGCGAAGCCGTTGGGGCTGTTGATGCCGAACAGGCCGACATAGTCGGACTTGGTCGTGTCGAGGCCGGAGTTTGCGCCGACATTCACCAAATCCGGCGCGGCGAACGAGTTCTCGCCGCCAATCTGATAGGATTGGCCGAAAATGGCATTGGTGCCCCAGCCATTGTTGTAGGAGCCGGAATAGCGGAAGCCGACATTGGCGCGCGAACCGCCTTCGACGCGGTCGTAACCGGAGAACTTGTCGCGTTCGAACAAGGTGGTCGCGTCGAAGACCATGCTTTGGGCGTCTTCGTTGGGCACTGAGAGGCCGCCGACATATTGCTCGTTCGGACGCATGAAGACCTGTGCCATCGGTTCGATGACATGGCTGGACCCGCTGGCCATGGAAAACAGCACCGGCCAACGCATCTCAAGCCCGGCGGTTGCCATGTAACGGGCAAATGACGAGCGCATGTCGTCCTGCTCGCCCAAATGCGTCGCCATTCTGTCGATCGCGTCCAGCGAAGCCGACGACGCGTTGAGGTAGTCGACGTCGCCCTGCAGCGCGAGCAACGGCGTCAGCACCAGCCCGCCATCGGTGACGAAGCTCCGCTTCCACTCGGCCTCGGCGGTGAGACGGCCCGATTCGCCTTCGATGCCGCGGACGCGCTGCGTGGGAGTGAGGGCATTGTAGGGCTCGACGAAGGTCTCATCGACATCGTCGCGGCGGATGACACGCGCGTTGACATTGAGCGACAGCTGGCCGCCGGCCACCGACGCATCAGGAATATAGGCGTAGTCGAGCGACGGCAGCACCCAGGGCTGTTGTCCGCTTCGTGCAGAGGCGTTGTCGTCAGGTGTATCTTCCTGCACATCGAAATGCATGGCGCGCACGTCGAAATAGTTGCGGCCGTTGAGACCCGTCAAGTAGACCGACGACTGGTGGACGCTGCTATTGTACTTTTCGATGCCGTAGGTGTTCGAGAAATTCTTGTCGGTCTGCAGCAGCACGTCCCAGCCGAAGTTCCAGCGTGAGTTGATGGCGAACTGCCCCTGGGTACCCATCATGCCGCGGAATTTGTTGGGATCGCCGGCGCTGCCCGAATTGACGTTGTGGCCAGAGCTGGAGGGGAAGGCAGTGGTGTCGAGGAAAGCGTCGGGATTCTGCTGGTGTATCCCGGCGATCTTCAAGCTGTACTCGCCATTGTTGAAGCGCTGACGCCACTCGGCCTCACCGAGGAAACCCTGCTTGGTATAGCCGGTGCCGGTGACGGTCAGGTCGTAGGTCGGCGCCAATGCAAGATAATAGGGGACTTTCACGCCGACGCCGAGATCGCTCTTGTAGATGATGCTCGGGATCAGGAAGCCGCTCTTGCGCTTCACCGTCGGGTCGGCAATTTCGAATGCAGGCAGATAGGCAAGCGGAAAACCGAAGAACTCGAAATTCGCATTCTCGAAGCGAACCGTCTTCTTCTCGCCGTTCCAGATGATCTTCTTGGCCTTGACGCGCCAGGTCGGCGCTTTGTCCGGCTTATCCTCGCACGGCTCGCAGGCGGTGTAGACGCCATTGTGGAAGGTGGTCAGCACGCCGCCCATGCGTTCGGCGCTTTCGGCGGCGAAATAGGCCTTGTCGATGGTTTCGACCCGCAACGCGTTGACGAAGCCGTCGGCGAAGTCATCGGTGATGTCGATATGCTGCGAATTGATCTTGGTGCCGTCGCTGTTGATGACTTCGACGTTACCGCTTGCGACCATTCGCTTGGTGTTGCGGTTGTACTCGACCCGCTGGGCGACAAGGCGATTGCCACCATAGTCGATCTGCACGCCGCCAACGGCGGTCACGGTCTGATTGTCGTTGTTATAGACCAGCGTATCGGCCGCCAGCAGCATTTGCGAGCCGGATGGAACCGATGTCGCCATGTCGCCGACGTCCTGCGCAAGCGCCGGTGCCGGAACGGCGTAGGCAAGCACGCACGCCAAGGCGGTCGCCGCATAGAGGCGCGCCAAACCGGCCTGCCTGTTGCTGGGCAAAAACGCCTCCCTCACTAGCCGTCTTCCTTGTATAGCAGGAAAGTCACCCCGAAGAACATAGCCACCATGACCGGTACCCAGGCGGCTACGACAGTCGGCACGAATCCCGCCACGCCGAATGCCTTCACCAGAACCGAAACGACATAAAGCAGAAAGCCAGCGATGATGCCACCCAGAATCATCGTCGCCGACTGCCCCATCCTAGCAAATCGCATTGAAACCGTTGCCGCGATCAGCGTCATGGCGACGAGAAGGAACGGCAACGCCACGAGCGAATCAAACTGCATGGCAAAGGCATTTGCCTTGAGGCCGAAGGAGCGGGCAACCTCGATCTTTCCGGGCAGGTCGTAGAAGGGGATGGTTTCCGGGCGCGCCAGCCGCTCTTGCACGAATTCGGGCTTCAGATTGGTCGGTACGCGATCGGTTGCCGATGCCTGGATCGTGCCGTTCTGGAACGTCTTGACGTCCTGCAATTCCCAATAGCCGTCGCGCAGGAAGGCACGGGCAGCATCCTTGCGCTCGACGATGTTGCCTTGCGGGTCGAGAATGAAGAATACGACATCGGCCATTTCCAGGCCCTGGTTCAGGATGGCCCGCGCACCGATGATGGTGTCCCCCGAACTGGTTTTCTGCCGGATCCAGGGCGCGGCATCGGCCGAGACCTTGTTCGATTTGCCGGAACGCAGCTGGGTTTCGATCTGCTCGGACCAGGAGAATGCGTGCGCGGCGAGCGGATTGATGACGCCAACCGACAGGACGCCGAACAGCAAGGCTCCGATACAGCAGGGCAAGAGGAACTGCCAGGCGGAAACACCGGCGGAACGCGCGATGACCAGCTCGTAGCGCCGGTTCAGCGACACCAGCGTCGCCATCGCCGAGAAGAGACCGACGAACGGCACCGTCTGCAGCATGATCATCGGCATACGGAGGCCTGAAATGGCTACCGCCGTGCCGTAGGTGAAGCCGGGCAGGCCGGTGGTGCGGCCGGACAGCTCGGTGAAATCGATCAGGAACACCAGCGCCAGGAGGCCGATGAAGAACCAGATGGTGATCGTCACGTAGCGGAAGAAGAAATAGCGGCCCAGTGTCCAGCCCATCAGCCGACCCCTTGCCCTGATGTGCCGCGCCTGGACAAACGCAATTTGAAAGCATTCCAGCTGTCAGCGATGCGCGAGGCGAAGTTTGTCATCCAGTCCGCCCAGGTCACGGGCAGTTCCAGTGTCCGGTTCGAGACGATGAACCAGATCGCCACCGCGGAAGCCACGATCGGCACACCATAGACCATATAGGCATATTGCGGGATCTCATCCGCCTTGCTGGCGGCGAAAAAGCCCAGCCAACGCACGAACAGCGATATCGTGATCGCCGTGATCAGCGGATTGACGCGCGCCTCGCGGTGCGAGCGCGCATCCCCGGCGACCGCAAGCGCGATCAGCGCGAAAACCATGGAATAGGTCCATTCCGAGAACCGCTGGTTGACTTCGGCCCGGTATTCGTAGGGGCTCTGCTGATAATACTTGTCGTTGGCGCTCGGGTTGAGCAGGTACTGCGTCGTCTGGTCCTTGGGCAGGAGCGTCACCGCTGAAGCCGCCGCCATGAAGGCCGACATGTCGAAGGCATAGGAGGTGAAGCGGATGACGGAGAGATCGCCGGTCAGCGTTTTGCGATGGATGACGCCGTCATTCATCATCAGCACCTTTTCACCGCCGCGTTCGATGATGCTGCCGGTCTTGGCGTAGTAGACGAGGTTGACGCCTTCTTCGCGCGAATCGGCGACGAAAATGCCGCCCAGCCGATTGTTGGGAAGGCGCTCGCCGACCTGCAGGAACAACCCGTCGTCGATCTTGCGGAAGGTGCCTTCCTGGATGATCAGCGACAACAGATCCGCGCGTGACGACGCCACCAGGGCCCGGTTCTTCTGCCGTGCGTAAGGATCGATGCCGTTGTCGACGGCAAAGGAAAAAACGGCTGCGGCGAGCGCCAGCAACATGATCGGCCGCACGATCGTCCAGCGCGAGGCCCCCGCGGCGTTGACGACGGCAAGTTCGGAATCCGAATTCATGACGCTGAGTGTCTGAGCGACCGCCACCACCAGCGCAAAAGGCACCACGATCGGGATGATGGACGGAAGGATGAGGGCGGCGACTTCGAAGAAGGTCAGCGCCGACTGGCCGCTGTCGGTGACCAGATCGATCTTTGCCAGCACCTGCGTCGTCCATACGATCGCCAGCGTCCACACAAGAGCGGCCATGAAGACCACGAAAGCGCGGCGCATGATGTAGCGTTCAACGACCTTCATGAAGGCTTTTCTCGATTTTTTCGAACGGCATCATGCCGCCGAACAAGGTAGCTGTCCGGCAGCGCCTGCACAACTGGCTCATCAGATGGTCTATCCGGGTTCTGTCCCACATCACGCCCCCCGGCTGGGCGGAGTGTCGGCGGGAATGGATAAGAAAGGGCGAACATCGATGGTTAACAACAAGTTGCGGCAAAAAGCGGGGCCGTGCCGCGACGAATCGTCATCGATTCCATAGGTCATATGGGATGCCAAATCGGCAAAGTCTTGCCAAATGCCGGAAAACGACCAAATGTCGCGCATCGTTTCGAACCGCTTCCCCAAAAGTCGCGCATTCCCTGAAAGCAGGACATGATGAATCAAAGACCGTCGATCGCCTTCGCCAAATTTTCCGGGTCCCAGAGCGCGGTGAACAAGAAGGGCACGGTCTTCGTGCTCGCGGCGGATGAGGGCGGCCTGAGCGACGTCGCCAAGCCCAGTGATCCCGGCAAGACACTGGAGCGGGCTTTTCCCGTGGCTGAGTTCACCGGCAAGTTCGCCAGCACGGTGGAAGTTCTGGCCCCGCAGGGAGCGTCGCTCGACAGACTGGTGGCGATAGGCACCGGCAAGGTGTCGGGACTGGACGAATATGCGTGGTTGAAGCTTGGCGGCACCGTTGCCGCGTCGCTGCGCAAGGCGACCGAGGTAGCGGTAGTCCTCGATGTGGTCGGCGCCTCGCCGAGCGCGAAGGACGCGGCAAGCCTTGCCGCGGGCATTCTCCTGCGCAGCTATTCCTTCGACAAGTACAAGACCAGGAAGGACAAGGACGACGGCAAGGCAGAGCCGAAGAAGCCGGTCAAGGTGACCATCCATACCGCCGATCCGGCCGCTGCGAAGAAGGCCTTCGCCGATGCCGAGGCGGTGATCGACGGCGTCCTTCTGGCGCGCGACCTCGTCAACGAACCGGCAAACGTGCTTGGGCCGGTCGAGTTCGCTGCCCGCGCCAAGGAACTCGAGGCACTCGGCGTCAAGGTCGAGATATTGGCTGAGAAGGAAATGAAGAAGCTCGGCATGGGCTCGCTGCTCGGTGTCGCGCAAGGCTCGCCACGCGGCGCCCGCATGGCGATCATGCAGTGGAACGGCGGCAAGCCGAAGGACAGCCCGATCGCCTTCGTCGGCAAGGGCGTCACTTTCGACACCGGCGGCAATTCCATAAAGCCGGCCTCGGGCATGGAGGATATGAAGGGCGACATGGGCGGTGCCGCCGCCGTTACCGGCCTGATGCATGCGCTGGCGGCCCGCAAGGCGAAAGCCAATGTCGTCGGTATCATCGGACTGGTCGAAAATGCGGTCGACGGTCATGCCCAGCGTCCCGGTGATATCGTCACTTCGATGTCGGGTCAGACCATCGAGGTGCTCAATACCGACGCCGAGGGCCGCCTCGTGCTGGCCGATGCGTTGTGGTACTGCAACGACCGCTTCCAGCCGAAATTCATGGTCAATCTGGCGACGCTGACCGGCGCCATCATGGTGGCGCTCGGCCAACATTATGCCGGCCTGTTTTCCAACAATGACGAACTGGCCGAAAAATTGTCGGTGGCGGGGCAGGCGACTCAGGAACGGCTGTGGCGCATGCCGCTCGGCGCCGAATACGACAAGCTGATCGATTCCAAGAACGCCGACATGAAGAACATCGGCGGCCGTTTTGGCGGCGCCACCATCGCGGCGCAGTTTCTGCAGCGCTTCGTCAAGGACACGCCATGGGCTCATCTCGACATAGCCGGCACGGCGATGGGGGCGCCGTCGAACGAGATCAACCAGTCGTGGGGTTCCGGTTTCGGCGTCAGGCTGCTCGACCGGCTGGTGCGCGATAACTATGAGCAGTGAACGGGTTCAATCACTATAGGCTGAAGCGATGGCCGACGTTCTGTTCTACCACCTGACCGAATCGACGCTGGAGGATGCGCTGCCAGGCCTCCTGGAGCGCAGCGTCGACCGTGGCTGGCGCGCCGTGGTGCAGACAGGCACCGAGGAACGCCGCGATGCGCTCGACCAGCATCTTTGGACCTTCCGCGACGATTCGTTCCTGGCGCACGCAACCGATCGTGAAGCTCATCCCGGCGAACAGCCGATTCTGTTGACCACCGGCGACGGCAATCCCAACGACGCCAAGATAAGGTTCCTGGTCGACGGCGCGGTGCCGCCTGACCTTGGCGGCTACGAGCGCGCGGTGTTCCTGTTCGATGGCCACGATGCCGCCCAGCTCGAGGCGGCGCGAGGACACTGGAAGGTGATGAAGAGCGCTGGCCACGACGTCACCTACTGGCAACAGACGCCAGATCGCCGCTGGGAGCGCAAGGCGTAGACCAGCCGCTTGTGGCGGATGACTCGATCCTACAGTCTTGCCTTGATCCGGTTCTGTTTCCGGGTGACGTAGTCGCCGTGTTTCAATCTCTTGAAAACATACCAGTCGCCATCCGGAGCCTTGCGCTGGTAGATTACTTTGCCAGCCTGGCGGTGCTCGAAGCAGGTCATCGAGCCCTTCACGCCCCAGGAACCGTGCCATTGCGCACGCCAGCACAGCTTGCCGCCGCCGGGAATGAACCACATGCCGTCGCCATAGCCCGACTTGCCTTTGTCGTGGGTCCAGGACTCGAACTGTCTCTGCTTGACGGCAAAGAAGCCGGCGCCCTTCTTGCCCCACAACCACGAATGGTTCTGATAGATCTGGTAGACGCCTTCGTCAGGAACCGCTGTGGCCTCTTGAGCCTGCTCGGCGATTTTCATCGCCGTCTTGGCTGTCGCAGGAGCCTGGAAGGCAAGAACAAGAACGGAGCAGGCGAATGCCGCTCCAAGATAATTTCCCACTACCCGCTTCACGAAACTTCTCCACAGACTGATTTACGCCTCAATCCTCATCCCGAACCGCTGGTTCGGGATGGATCACGATCAAACAAGGAGATTGGAAGTCGATCCCGATCGCGTCGGGGTCGATCAGCACGATGCGTCTACGGCAGGACGTGCTGGGTCACCCTCCAGTCGGGCAGACCATAGCCACCCAGCCACGGCCACACTTCCTTCTGGTTGAAGTAGACAACCGAAGTCAGCGCCGGGAACTCCGCGTAGGATTTGCGGGAATCTTCCTGCCATTTCGAGACATAGTCCTGCTTCCCGACATAGCCGAGTTCCGCAACGACGATCGGCTTGTTGAACACTGCAACGCGGTCATAGCCGGGCTTCAGCAGCTCAGCGAAGGTGCGGTCGCGGCCGGTCTCGTCATCATCTTTTTTCTGCAGACCGAACACCGACAGGCCGATGACGTCGACATAGTCGTCGCCGGGGTAGTATTTTTCCAAACCCTCTTCGCCTTTGGGCGACCACATGTACTTGGCTGCGGGGGCAGCCTTGCGGCAGATGTCGACTTCGCGCTTGTAAGCGGAGATCCAGTCCTTGGGAGCCCAGTTGGCCCAGGTGAAGCGGCCGTTCTTGTCTTCCATTTCCTGCGCCCAGCGAATGGTCACCGGGCTCTTCATCTGTCCCACCAGGTCGCAGATCGCCTGCATGTTGGCGTCATATTTGCCGCTCAAAATGCCGTCGCGCAATTCGGGCGGGGTGATGCGCCAGTCCTTGGACCAGGTCCACGGCTCAACCGTGATCAGCAGCGAACGGCCGCGCTGCAGCGCATAGGCGTCAGCGAGTGGTAGCGTCGACAGGTCGACGTCTTCCCAGGGCAGGAACAGCTCTTCGATGCTGGCACTCTTGTCGGCGCTGAAGTCGCCGTAGGGATCGTAGGATCCGAACACCGAGGCGGCGCTGCTCGTCTGGACGGGGTCCGTCGCGGCTACTGAGCCAGCGCCTCCTGCCGTGGGGAACGCGGCGCTTCCGCCCAATGCCAGCGCGATTGCAAGTGCTTTTACTGTGGAGTGTTTCATGTCGATCTCCCATGGCCCCAACCTCTTGCGGAAGTTAAGGCTTCGCCCGTGCGCATCGATGCTTGATCGACACGATTACCCAAAACCGATCGGCTCTATTTGCAGAATCTGCGGGATTTCGGAGCGACCCGTTGGCGGATGTGCGAAACCTGACACAGAGCCACCCAAAAAATTATCTCTCAAGGCCCTATACAGGGGGCGCTCGAGAGAAAGTTCGCCGCGATACTCACAAATTCGCGTCAATATCCCGATATATCATCCCTGGCTAATTTAAGAGCCGGTCGCGACCAAGAGTCAAGTGCAATTAACGGTTGCTTAACCATATGCGCGCGACATGGTTAACGCTGCTCTCAAAGTTCGATCCTTGCCGGACAGCTTTGGCCGGCGAATTCTCCAGCGCTGAAAAATTTGCGGCTCATCGTTCACGTGCTGGTCGGTGGAAACTGTTCCACCGGACTATCCTTAACCAGTTCTGAAGAACCATAGTTAAGAAATAACTAATTTAGTTGACTCTAAGGATGCCTGAGCGGATTCTGCTGCTGGGTTAGGCTCATCGGCCGTCGTTTGGCTGATGCTCGGGTGGCGGCGTTAAGTGTATGAGTGTTTCCGCGGACGTGGGGATCATCGGCAGTAAGACCATGCCGAAACGGGGGCGTGGGGCAGCTCCGGGGAAGGCGGCGGAGAAGCCTCCTTTTCTGGTGCCCGTGCTGTCGGCCGCCCAGAAGCGGATCTGGAAGCTGGGACTTGCCTGCTGGTCGGTAACGTTCGGATTTTTCTGGTTCTGGTGGCTGCAGCCCGGGCACATCGAACACGTCATCCCATACATGCTGGCGACATTGACGCTCGTATGGCTGACATTCATGCCGATGTATTTTCTCTTGAACGTGCATGCGATGAAAAAGCCGTCCAGGCTTCACACGATCCCGAAGCATTCGCGTGTCGCGATGGTGGTGACCAAGGCTCCGTCAGAGCCGTTTTCCGTGGTTGCGCGAACCCTCGAGGCAATGCTGGCGCAGGACTGTCCGCATGATACCTGGCTGGCCGACGAGGACCCGTCCGAGGAAACGATTGCCTGGTGCGATGCCCATAACGTCATGATTTCGACGCGGCGCGGGCGGGAAGATTATCACCGCAAGGTGTGGCCCCGCCGGACGCGCTGCAAAGAGGGAAACCTGGCCTTCTTCTACGACCACTATGGTTATGAACGCTATCACTTCGTCGCTCAGATGGACGCGGACCACGTCCCGACACCAACCTATCTCAGGGAAATCCTGGTCGCCTTTGCCGACCCGGCGGTTGGCTATGTATCGGCGCCGAGCATATGCGACAACAATGCCGCTGAAAGCTGGTCGGCACGCGGCCGGCTGTTCCCGGAAGGGATGTTCCACGGACCTTTGCAGTCCGGCCACACGGGCGACGGAACGCCGCTCTGTATCGGCTCGCACTATGCCGTGAGAACCGCAGCGCTCAAGCAGGTCGGCGGCCTTGGCCCGGAACTGGCCGAAGATCACTCGACGTCCATGCTGTTCATTGCGGCTGGTTGGCGCGGTGTGCATGCCATAGACGCCATTGCCCATGGCGACGGCCCGCAAACCTTTGCCGATCTTGTCACGCAAGAGTTCCAGTGGTCGCGGAGCCTGATGACGATCATGCTCGAATACTCGCCCATATACCTTTCCAAGGTATCGCCACGGCTGAAATTCCAGTTCCTGTTTCGCCAGCTCTGGTATCCGCTTTTCGCCGTATTTTCGCTTCTCATGTACATCATGCCGGTATACGCGCTTCTTACGGGTCAGAATTTCGCCAATGTGACGTATATTGACTTCCTTCTATACTATGCGCCGAACTCGATTTCGCTGATTGTGCTGGTGATGCTGTTGAAGTCCTTCGGGCTGTCGCGCCCACTGACCGCCAAGACGATCAGTTGGGAGGGAATGTTGTTCTCATTCTTCGCTCGTTGGCCATGGGTGCTGGCGGGCACGCTGTCGTCGATCCGCGATTATCTGACCAAGTCGTTCGTCGATTTTCGCGTTACCCCCAAGGGCAGCGGCCCGAAAAACCTGCTGCCTGCCCGCGTTATTGTTCCCTATGTGGTGCTTGCAATGGGAGCTTCGCTGCCGGTCCTTCTTGTAGACCGCGCCTCGGACGCCACCGGCTTCTACTGGTTCGCTGCCTTCAATGCGTTCGTCTACGGATTGCTTGTGGTCGTGATCATCACCAGGCACCTCGTGGAGAACAAAATTTCGTTGCGTTGCAATGCCGCGAAACTCGCCTTGCAGGCCTCGCTCGCTGGCGTTGCGCTCTTCGTCCCGGGCGCCGCGTTCTGTGACCGCGGCCTGGAAGGCATATATGGGCTCCAGCAGGGGGCAGGCGGTATGCGCATCGTCAGCGTGGCCTACCCGGTTTCCGGAGCCGGGCGCGGCGGGAGCGGAACCCGCACATTCCATCTTGACCCCGCCTGGAATCCGCCACGCTGACGCCGACAGGCGTCCGTGCGCAAACAACTCCCCTGAACCGCATTTGCCTTGATAGCCGGCCGGCAAGCTGTAGCAGGGCCAGGCACGATCCCAAAAGGTCAAATTTTAATAATATCCGGTCGAGTGCCGAAAGACCGCGCTCATCATATCGTTTGCATGATATTTAATAAGTCTCCCCTAATATACAGCCCATGATGTGAGTGGCGATGGGTCACTCGCGTGGTGCGGAAAGCAAATAAGAGCAATATATCTCCGCGCTCCAGCGACTTGTATTTCATGGCAGGGGATAGCGATGAACAAAATAATGGAAAGAGGGGCAAGGCTCGGCAAGAAACATGCCTGTGCATTTGCCGCGGTTGCATTGATCTCGATGATGTCCGGTTGCCAAAGCATGGATGCCACCAAGACGAGCTCGATCGGCACCAAGCCCGTGGTTCATTCGCTCGGCCAGAGGGTGCACTACGCCAAGGACAAGCGGCTGCATCTGATCAACCGCAAACCGCTCACCAAGATGACCAACGTGACGCGTACGAGGGAGGAGGCCTATGCGGCCTTCGTGCGGCCGCAGCGGGTCGGCAGGCCGGCGACGGTGAAGGTCTCCTACAGTCTGGGCAATGGCGGCCCGCTCCTGGGTCATTCGCCCTGGATATGTGGTCCGAGCGGTTTCGGCCAGCGCGCCAGCTGCCGTTCGCGTTACTAAGCCATCAGACCTGAAGCGCGGCCGATTTGACCGCTGCCGGGTCTTTGCCGGGGGGGGCGCGAGTGGAGGGCGAGAGGTTTGCGCAGACGTTGCGCTTTGCCTCTTGCCCTCCGACCGCCATGCGTTCGTTAGGCGCGGACCTCCGTGGCATTCCGATCAGGTCACGATGCTCGGCCCGGGGCGTGCCAGCCGTCATTGTCGCCGGCCGGCGGCCGTGGCCGCGCGACATAGGCCGATGCTCCGTTCGCCTCGTGATAGACGCGTGCCAGCATTTCCGCCAGCACGCCCGACGTCACCATCTGCACCCCGGCGATGAGCAGGAAGAAGCCGGTGAACAGCATCGGGCGTGTTCCGATGTCTTCGGCGAAAAACAGCTTCAGGCAAAGCAGGTAGGCAAGGATCAGCGAACCCAGCGCGCCAAGCACGATGCCGATGCCGCCGAAGAAATGTCCCGGCCGTGTGCGATAGCGCATGAAGAAGTACATGAACACCAGATCGAGCACGACCCTGAAGGTGCGCGAAATGCCGTATTTGGACTGGCCGTGGATGCGGGCGTGGTGCGTCACCACCTCCTGCGCGATGCGTCTGGGGGTCGTCACCGTGGCCAGCCATGCCGGGATGAAGCGGTGCATCTCGCCATAGAGCTTGACGCTGCGGATGACGTTGCCGCGATAGACCTTAAGGCTGCAGCCATAATCCTTGAGGCGCACCCCGGTGACGCGCGCGATCAGCGCGTTGGCGATGCGCGAGGGCAGCCTGCGCATGAAAAACCCTTCCTGCCGGTCCTTGCGCCAGCCGACCACCAGGTCGAGATCCTCGCTCAGCAGGCGGTAGACCATACGCGGAATGTCGTAGGGATCATTTTGCAGGTCGCCATCGATCGTGGCGATGACGTCGCCGCGCGCCGCGTCGATGCCGGCCTGCATCGCGGCGGTCTGCTTGTAGTTGCGCACGAGCTCGACCGCATGCACATGCGAGCCGTAATGCGCTGCAAGGCGCCTGATCTCGCTCACCGTCGCGTCGGTGCTGCCGTCATCGACCAGCACGACCTCCCAGGGCTGGTCGTAGCGTTCCATCGCCTGGTGGATCCGTGCCAGCAGCGGCTCGACGTTTTCGGCCTCGTTGTACATGGGGACGACGATGGACAGCGTATGGTTCGGCATTACCGCGCCGTCAGGCAGTCCCGAAGCAGGGATGGGCAATATGTTCATTGGGATGGCTTCCTTGCAGGTCCGACAGCCGGATTTCCCGGCAGCGTCGATTTCGAGGGAAACAGCCAGGCGATCGCACCCGTGGCGATTGCCGAGCAGAAGATGAACAGGTGCAGCGCCAGCGCCGCCTGCAAGCCATTCTTCAT
>NZ_RZPW01000660.1:0-3578 GCF_003998455.1 Mesorhizobium sp. M7A.F.Ca.CA.001.08.2.1
AGACAGGGAGGGAGATCCTCCGGCCACAATTCGTTCCTGCAGAACCAGGCTGCACCTTGAGTCCCGAAGCGCTTTTGCTAGTCTGCCCACCGCGCCGGCCTTCAACAACGACCCGCGAGGAAATGTGGCACAGGACAGCCAAACGCTTCATGGCGACGGTATCTCGGCGACCATCGTTGCGCAGGGCGCCGAACTGATTTCGCTGCAAGATGCGCACGGATTCGAATTCCTGTGGCAGGCGGGGCCGGAATGGCGGCGTCACTCGCCGGTGCTGTTCCCGATCGTAGGGCGGCTGGCGGGCGATCATCTGCGCCATCGCGGCCGGACCTATCCAATGACGCAGCACGGGTTCGCGCGCGACAAGCCGTTTGCCTGGGCGCGGAAGGGGCCGCGATCCTGCACGCTGGTGCTCACCGACGATGTCGACACCCGGGCGCGCTATCCGTTCGCCTTTCGGCTTGAAGTGACCTACACGCTGGTCCGCCAGCAGCTTGATGTGACTTTCGACATCACCAACACTGGTGATGAGCTCCTGCCGGCATCGATCGGGGCGCACCCGGCATTCAATTGGCCCTTGCAGCCGGATCAGGCCAAGACGGACTACCGGCTGATCTTTGCCGATGATGAACCGGCGCCGATCCGCCGCCTCAAGGACGGATTGCTGCTGAAAACGCCGCAGCCGACGCCTGTCGAAGGCAACATACTCCCGCTCTCCGAGCGGTTGTTCGACGAGGACGCGGTGATCATAGACCAGCCCGCCAGCTCCAGCGTGCGTTATGCCGCCGAGCGTGGCCCGGCGATCGAGATGTCCTGGCAAGGGGTTCGGGAGTTGGGCGTCTGGTCAAAGCCGGGCGGCGCGCCGTTCCTGTGCATCGAACCCTGGCACGGCTTTGCAAGCCCGGTGGATTTCGATGGTGATTTTGTCGACAAACCAGGCCTGATGCTGATCGCGCCGGGTGCAAGTCGCGTGATGAGCTATCGGGTACGTCTGCTGCCAATAGCCAATTGGAGTGCGCTCAGTGAATTCTGAAACGATCGAGATCTACCATCCACGTGGTGTTTCAAATTTGGGCCAATGGGACATTGGTGGTCTCAAGCTCAAAGTCTATGGTCTCGTCGCAGACAACAAAAAGATCGACGAACCCATGGCGACTCTGGCGCAGTCATTCGTGCGACAGGAGGTTCTGCCGCGTGTGGCGGACGAGGGTGACGAGAATGGCATGGGCTTTGTGATCATTCATCCTGGTGAGCTCGGTGTGTCCATCTTAGCTCACTGGTGGATCCAGGTTCGGTGCTTTGTCAGCACATCTATCGGAAGCTGTATTCCGCAACCGAACCGATGGACACGGTTAAGAGACCTGTTATTGCCTGTGTTTGGGAATTGGCTCTGATGAATGCCGAGCAGGAAGCTTGGCGAAAAACGATGATGAAAGGCGAGTCCAATCCATTGGGATACATGGGCGCTTGGGCTGACTTCGAAGCTGCATAGAGGCTGCTCATGATCGACTATTGCGTGGTCGCCCAGATCGTCGGTGCCCAATGAAGCTGTACTTCAGCCGCAATCCCAACCCTCGATTGGCGGTCGCGGTCGCACGCTATCTCGAAACGAAACTGGACTTCGAATTCGCCTCGCCATTCGCTGCCGGGCAAATGGAGAAATTTCGCCGGTTAAATCCCAACCTCTCACTGCCCATCCTTGTGGATGATGAGGGAAAGAGCCTCTGGGAGGCAGACGCCATAGCCTGCAGGCTGTCGCGCCACGCGCATTCGGATTTCTGGCGCACCGGCGATGACGAACCCGAGATGATCCGGTGGCTCAGCTGGGGCAAGGAGCACTTCGCACTCGCTTGCGACACGGTGCATTTCGAACGTGGGACGAAACAGCGGTACGGCATCGGCCCGATCGATCAGAAGCGGGTGGAGGAGGGCCTGAACCAATTCCATACGGCTGCGGCAATACTCGACGCCGTGCTTGCCGAGCGGCAGTGGCTGGTCGGCAATTCGGTTTCCTATGCCGATTTTCGAATGGCGACCTTCCTACCGTTCAACGACGCCGCCAGACTGCCGCTCGACGATTATCCCTCTGTCAGCCGCTGGTACCGTCGACTTGAAGACATCGACGCCTGGCGTGACCCTTTCAAAGGGATGGATGCACCCGAATTGCCGCCGGTGCCGCAAATGGCCGTCGCGGATCAGCGGTGAGAACGCGCGCGAAGAGCAGCGCAGCAGGCCGAGCCTACCAAGGCGATGATGTGCGGGGGACCGGATGAATATCTATGTCCTGAGCGTGATCGAAGGACAGGAATGGGTCCTTCCTCGGCAGGCGGACGACTACCAGCTGTTTTCGACGCTCTGCGGCCGGAAGCAGACACAATGGCATCCGCCCAGGATGGAGATCCTGCGCGAACACGAAGACGGTACGCTCCGGCAATATTCAGATTTTCCATGGCTTGGCGAGCATGTGCTCATCCTGCGGGCGAGGGCGTCGAAATTGCTTCGGCCAACCCTCGAACCGTACGGTGAATTCCTGCCGCTTCCTGCTGACGAGCCAATATCGCTCTTCAATGTCACCACCGTGATCGATGCGCTGGACGAGGAACGTTCAAAGATCGTTCGCTTTGACGATGGCGGCATCATGGTGATCGAAAGCCTCGTCCTTCGAGCGGACGCAATCGGCGGTACCGAGATATTCAAGCTGCCCGAGCGTGCCGACGGGGTGCGAATATCCGATATTTATCTGCAGGAGACGATCGTACGCCGGATCGGGGAGCTTGGGCTCAAGGGCATTGCTTTCAACCTGGTCTGGAGCGACGAGCCGGTCGGACGAGGCAGGATCGAATACCCAGGTGCCAAAAAAGGCATTTCAACCGCAAGCTCGCTCACGCGCTTTTGGGCCGCTCTGCGGCGAAGAGCGGGATTTTGACATCAAACCTGCCGGACGACGGTGCCGACCACATTGACGAGAAGGCGCGCGGCGGTCAGCGCTGACAGGCCGTCAATATCGGCCGGAGGATAGAACTCGACAAGGTCGAATCCTGCGATCCTGGCCCGTTTGCCGAGGCCGGCGATCAGGTCGATTACCTGCGTGTAGGTGAGGCCGCCGGGTGTACGCGCCGCCACGCCCGGCATGATGCTTGGATCAAGGCTGTCGCAGTCGAGGGTGACGACGACCCGCGCGGCTTCCGGAATATGCCGGAGCGCGGCTTCGACGCCCTGGGCATGAACCTCGCGGGCGGTCACGAAGCGGCTGCCATGGCGCCGGGCTGCTTCGATTTCGGTGATGCGCGCGCTGCCGACGCTGCGCAGACCGACCTGCACCATGCCGGCGACATGCGGCATCTCGCTCGCCCTGCGCATCGGGCTCGAATAGCCGTGGCGTTCGCCATGAACCTCGTCGCGCCAGGCTATATGGGCGTCGACCTGCAGGACCCAGACCGGCCCGTGCTCTGCAAAGCCGGCGAGGAAGGGAATGGTCATGGAACAGTCGCCGCCGATCAGGATCGGCACAGCCGGCAACGTCAGGATCTCGCGCGTTTTTGCCTCGATCCTGGCCCGGTTGCCGGCATTGTCATGCATGG
>NZ_RZPW01000661.1:0-3565 GCF_003998455.1 Mesorhizobium sp. M7A.F.Ca.CA.001.08.2.1
GTTAGGCCGACGAACTAGGCGATGATGTCTTCTATCAGTGCTTGCAATGACGCTTCTGAACCGCTGAAACTGTCGATCATGGCTTGAATGACGCGATCCGTTCAAGGATGTCGTCATTGAATGTCAGGCCCGCGTGCTCGGCGAGCATCGCAAGGAAGGTGAGCTGGGTTCGGCCGTTGCCTTCGCGAAACGGATGCACGGCGTTGATCTCCGCGACGATGTGCGCCAGATGCTTCGCAAAGCTGGTGCCGTCGAGATGAGCTAAGCGGTCGGGATTGCCGAGTTCGCGAAAGACCCGCGCCATCTCGGTGGCGATGTGTTCGGGATAGCAGAACCAATTGCCGGCCTTGCCGATGCGGATGGTGCGCGGCTGACCGGCCCAGCCACACATCCTGGAACAGGTGCCGGTGCAGGCCGAGATAGTGACGGTAGTCGAGTTCGCCTGCCGGCAATGGCTCGTCAGCGCGAGTCAGGAACAGCGCGAGCTCGACTTCATCAAGCTCAGCCTGGTCGCGGATGTCCAACAGGTTAATGAGCACCGTCGTGCCGGGGTAGCACAGCGGATCGAACTCAGCGGCGTAGACCAACGTCTATTTCTTCTTGCGGATTCTTCCTTGATGAGCGAACGCCGCTCATCACCGGACAGTCCGTGTCGTACGCCTAGGGCGAGTAATTTCGCCATGCGAGGCGATAAGGCCATGCCTTCCACGGCGCTGATTTTCTCGCCGCGCTCGCTGGTCAGCACGAACTGGCCGGTCTTGGCTGAACGGCTGGCTCGTGAGCTAGGAGACTTCATTTCGAGACAATATCATAACCATTGAGGAGAGACCAAAATGATTTCCAGGGTAAGCCCAGTTAGCCGCGCAACCTCCCCCCCTCGGGATCGAAGAACGGTATCGGCGCCACGACCGCACGGGTCGGCCTGCCGTCGATGTCGATGCTGAGTTCGGTGCCAATCGCGGTGAAAGGCAGCCGCAGGTGCGCCGTGGCCAGCACCTTGCCCAGGGAATAGCCGTGATCGCTGTAGGTGACGATGCCGGCGTCCTCGCCATCGGCCAGGACCCTGGCATCGGTGGCGGCCGGTTTGTCGCCGTCGAGGATCAGGCCGACCCATTGCTCGTCGAGGCCCTTGTCGCGGACCTTGAGCAAAGCTTGCCGGCCGACGAAATCGCCCTTGTCGAACTTGATCCAGCGGTCGAGCCCGACATGGAACGGGGTGCGGCTCTCGTCCATGTCGATGCCGTGCGCCGGATAGGCCTTTTCCAGGCCCAGCGTGAACATTGCCAGCACGCCATAGGGTTTCAGGCCAAAGTCCCGGCCGGTCCGCATCAGCGCATCCCAGACCGAAGCGGCCTCGTCGGCCGGCACGAACAATTCGAAGCCGAGCTCACCGGTGACCCCGGTGCGCGAGATCAGCACCCGCGTGCCGTTGATGTGGCCTGACGTGAACGACCAGCGTTTCAGCCCGTCCAGATCGGCATCCGAGATCATCGCCTTCAACAGTTCGCGCGAGCGCGGACCCTGGATGGTCGGGAAGGCGATGGCTGCGGTTATGTCGGTGACATAGGCCTTGCGACCCTGCGCGTGATGCAACAGCCAGGGCAGCATCTTCAGGCGGTTGACCGAGCCGGTTACCAGCATGAAG
Organism: Mesorhizobium sp. M7A.F.Ca.CA.001.08.2.1; assembly: GCF_003998455.1. NCBI lineage: Bacteria > Pseudomonadati > Pseudomonadota > Alphaproteobacteria > Hyphomicrobiales > Phyllobacteriaceae > Mesorhizobium > Mesorhizobium sp. M7A.F.Ca.CA.001.08.2.1. Next base: position 1,646 of record NZ_RZPW01000661.1, read on the forward strand.
TGCTCCGGACCCAACCGAAACACGGTGAGGTCGTCCATGATGCCGCCATCCTCGCGGCAGACCGTGGAATAGCGGACCTGGCCCGGTTTCATGGCAGCGGCATTATTGACGATGACATGGTTGACCAGCGCCTCGGCGTCCGGCCCCTTGATGTCCATCTTGCCCATGGTGCTGAGATCCTGCACGCCGACATTTTTGCGGGTGTTCAGGTGCTCGTCGGCAATGCCGGAATAGGTTTTGGCCGAGATGAAATCGCCCCCGACACGACCCATGGTCGCGCCCAGCCCGACGATGCTGCTGTAGAAAGGGGAACGCCGCTCAGCCAAGGAAGTCTCCATCATGAATTGCGATCCAGAGACCGTTTCGAAATTCGCTCTGGCGAGTCATATGATGGTGGTTTCGAGAACCGGAGCGCAGCGGACATTCAGGTCCGTGAGCACCGGAAGCGCAGAAAACGCCTTCAGATGGCCGCCAGAGTAGAGTTTCCAAACGGTCTCAGCTGCCGTAGACGTCGAACGAGAAATACTTGTCGTTGATTTCCTTGTACTTGCCATTGGCGCGCAGCGCGTCGATGGCCGCATTGAGCTTGTCGGCCAGTTCCTTGTTGCCCTTTTGCAGCGCGATGCCGACGCCGGGGCCGTGTATGGCCGGATCGGCGGTCAGCGTGCCGAGCAGCTTGCAGCAGGCGCCGTCTGGCTTCTTCAACCACTCGGTCAGGATGATCGAGCCGTCCATGATCGCGTCGAGGCGGCCATTGGCCATGTCGGTGCGGGCATCGTCGCCCGTCGGATAGGCCTTGACCGTCGAGCCTGCATATTTCTGGTCGGCGAATTTCTGGTGGATGGTCGCGGTCTGCACGCCGAGCGCCTTGCCTTTCAGGTCTTCAGGCGACGTGCCCGCGATGGTCGAATCCTTCGGCACGGCGATGGCCGGCGGCGTCTGGTAGTATTTGTGGGTGAACTCGACCTTCTCGGCCCGCTCGGGTGTGATGGTGATGTTGATGATCGCGTCGAACTTGCCGGCCTGCAGCGCCGGTATGGAACCATCGAAATCCTGCACGCTGAACTCACACTCAGCCTTCATCTCGGCACACAGCGCCTTCCCCAAGTCGATGTCGAAGCCGCCCAGCGTGCCGTCGGCACTGGCGTAGTTGAAGGGCGGATAAGCGCCTTCGGTGCCGATCCTGAGTTTTTTGTCCTGGGCGGAGGCGGCACCCGTGGCAAGGGTGAGGGCGACGGAAGCGGCAAGCACGAAACGACCGAAAAGACGCATGTTCGAGATCCCCGTTGAAAGCGGGAAGTCTACGGTCTTCCAGGCGCGCGGCGGAGACGGAAACGACATGCGCTGCGGCGATCACGGCGCGGCGAGCAGACCAGGCGAGCGATCGGTGATGTGTTAGCCGACGCGCTGCTTGTCGGTGGCCATCTGGTCGATGGCCAACTCCCCGGCCGAGAGGACAACGCCAAACTTTTCGGTGGCTTCCTCTGATGTGTAGTACCCCAGCGCCACGTCGCGCAGCACAAGATCGGCATCGCGCTGCAGCGGATCGCCATAGCCGCCGCCGCCCGGCGTGCCGACGCGCACGCGGTCGCCGGCCTTGAGCGCAATGTCCTGTTCTTTGGACAAATGCGGCGGCACGTGTTCCTCGCCGTTGCGGAAGACGGTCACCGTGTTGACGGCGCCGTCCTTGCCGCCAAGCGCGCCCTGCGGGCCGAACCGGCCATGGTCCATGACGAAGGAAGCGCGGGCGTCGCCGCGCAGGATTTCCACCTCATAGGCGAGGCCGAAACCGCCGCGATGCTTGCCGGCGCCGCCGGAGCCTTCACGCAAGGCGTAGTGGCGGTAGAGCACCGGGAATGCCTGTTCCATGATCTCGACCGGCGGCGACTTGGAGATGCCGATGGTCGAGCAGCCATTGGT
>NZ_RZPW01000662.1:0-3562 GCF_003998455.1 Mesorhizobium sp. M7A.F.Ca.CA.001.08.2.1
TTCCCGGCAAGGAAAGCACACCTTCAGCGTCGCGGAAGTGATGCTACGCAACTTCGAGTCAATCTGGGAAACCAGGAATGGCGCCGGACGCGCGCGAGAGTTGCAGTAAGCCGTTCGGTTTTCTCGAGCTTGCGCAAATATGGTGAGGACGCACCGCTCAGGTTCGGCAGCGGAAAACACCGCTCCCGAATCTCGCGGCGTAAGCCTGATCGGTAGATCCACGCTGTGCGAGCTAGACTAGCGTGCTGCGCGTAAATCCGACGCCATCGTCGTCGTGGCTTCGGCCCGTTCTGCCAGTCCGTCTTCTGTGGGCGTCGTCTTTCAGATCCTCTAACCCCACCGCCAACTGATCGATCTACCGCGATGAACGCTCCAAACCGTTGGCAGCGAATCTGGCGCTCGAACTTGGCGATCCGTATCTGCTGCCGGCCAACCAGCGCGCATTCTCCGACGCCTTCGCATCGTGGACCGTGAGGTCGGCGGATTTCCAAACCTTAGCAGCTCGACTGCCAGGGCGACTAACGAAACTCGCTATCAGTGAGCAACAGTCTTGGAGAAAATGTTGATCACCACGACACCGCAAATAATCAGAATGATCCCCAATGTCGCAGGCAGGTCAAGCGGCGACCTATAGACGTGAACGCTCACCATAGCCGTCAGCACCATGCCGACACCGCACCAGATTGCGTACGTGACACCCAGGGGAATCAATTTGAGGGCATGGGAGAGAAAGAACAACGCGACAATAAAGCTGGCGATGGCAGCTGCAGTAGGTCCAAGCTTCGTGAATTGCTGTGTTTTTGGCAACAGCGATGAACCGATGACTTCCGACACAATACCCAATACGAGGGCTCCGTAAGCTGTGACCAGAGGGTTCATACAGTCATTTTCCCGGGCGACGCCTGAAAAGCCTTAGCACAAAGATGTGCAGCCATGGGGTACGGCATTTTCTCGGCAACAGCGAGGTCCATTCGATTGGGGAGCGCCATGGGAATCCCATTGTCGTGGTCCTAACTCACAAGTCGCTATGGTTCCGCCCGGTCGCCACCGCGGGTACAAGCGCCTTCAGAACATCAGTCATGTTGAGCGTACCCACCCGAACTCCGTCCGAGTGTACCGCGAAGGATTTGTCGGCGACGCCATGGGATCGCAGGATCGCCCGCTCCAAGGTCTCGTCCCCGTCCAGGACTTCATAGCCGTCGTCCTCGGTGATCGTCTTTTCCATTACCGATCGGACGCGAAGGACGCGTGCGCGGTTGATATCGCTGACGAAGTCTTCAATGTAAGGGTCGGCGGGGTTGAGGAGAATGTATTGCGGCTCCCCCTGCTGCACGATCTCGCCGTCCTTCAAGATCACCAGGTGGTCCGCAAGCTTGAGAGCCTCATCGAGGTCATGTGTGATGAATACGACGGTCTTCTGGAGGTCCTTCTGCAGTTCGAGGAGAAGGTCCTGCATGCTCGACCGGATGAGTGGGTCCAGCGCTGAATAGGCTTCGTCCATGAGCATGAGCTCGGAGTTCGACGTCAGAGCCCGGGCGAGGCCGACGCGCTGCTGCATGCCCCCCGAGAGTTGGTGGGGATACAGCGCCTCCGAGCCCGCCAGACCGACCCTGTTCAGCCACTTGCGGGCCGTCTCGTCGGTCTTTGCCCGTCCGTCGCCGCGCACCGAGCACGGCATACCGGCATTCCTTAGGACTGTCTCATGCGGCAGCAGCGCAAACTTCTGAAAGACCATCGACATCTGAGTGCGGCGCAGCTGCCGGAGCCTCGCCCGATCGAGTTTCATGATGTCCGTCCCGTTGACTATTACCTCACCCGCCGTGGGGTCGATAAGGCGGTTGAGGTGACGGATCAGGGTCGATTTTCCAGAGCCCGAGAGGCCCATGATCACCGTGATCTCGCCTTTTTTGATCTCAACATTAATGTCGCGCAGCCCGAGCACATGGCCGTGGGCCTGCAGCATGTCTTTCTTATGCATCCCCGACTTCGCGTAAGACACCATGGCCGGCGCATTGTTGCCGAAGATCTTATAGAGGTTGCGGATTGATACGAAACTCTCGGTCATACTCATGTCCGCGACTGGTGCATCTTGTTGACGCGCTGGAGGGCAGCCCGGCTGACCCGGTCGAGCACAATGGCGAGGAGAACAATGCCGAGGCCTGCGACGAGGCCGACGCCGAGTTCAAGTTTGTTGATACCTCGCAGGACAAGGGTTCCCAAGCCAGGCGCAGACACCAGCGAAGCGATCACGACCATGGATAAAGACAGCATGATGGTCTGGTTGATCCCCGCCATGATGTTCGGCAACGCGAGCGGCAACTGGACGCGATAGAGCTTTTGCCAAGAGGTCATGCCAAACGCCTCCCCCGCTTCCAGAACGTCCTTGTCCACCAGCCGAATGCCCAGGTTAGTGAGCCTGATAGATGGCACCACGGCGTAGAGAATGATTGCTATGCCGTAGAGCTTCGGCTCCGTGACACTGAACAGAAATATCAGCGGGATAAGATAGACGAAGGTGGGCAACGTCTGCAGCAGGTCTAGAAAAGGCGTCAGCCAACGCTCCAACCGATTACTGCGTGACATCGCAATGCCGATAGGCACACCGAACAGGACGCAGATGAACGTACAGACCATTATGATGGCGAGCGTCTGCATCGCGTAGCCAAAATGGTCAATGAACGCCAACCCAAGGAACGCCACCAGCACGAACATCGTCACGCCGATGCGACGCCCGGCAAAATGGGCGATGGCGACCAGGATCAGGATCGCGGCCCACCACGGAAGCATTTGCATGATGTCGATGGCGTTACGCAAGGCCCAACTCAATGGCTGCGTAACCGGATCCAGAACCACTTTGATGGGATCTTTCACATTCAGGAACAGGCGTTCCAACCCGGCAGTCATGTCGCGGGTGCGAGGGATGGCGCCGCAGGCCTTGTGAAGGGCGTCCAGGGATGGAAACGGGAAAGATTCGGTTTGGTCGGTCCCCGCGGCGCCAGTCTTTGCAAGTAGATCGTCCATCGACATGGGACCACCGATGGCGCCGACGTCGCACCACGACCGCAGTCCCAGCGAGTCAAAAGCTCTTTCGTACGCTGCCATGTGTCGCCTTAAATCGCGGTGCTCCGGCAGCCGGGCTCATCAGCGCGTGGCACCGGAATTGGACGAGAGGTGCTTGTCGACGTGCTTGAGGTTGCCAAATCAGTGAACAGCCCGTCACGTCCATTAGGTGCGGAGTCCAAGTGAAATGATGGATCTCACTTCAGGACTGCCGCAAGCTTTTCCTTGGCTTCGGGGCTGAGCCAGTCCGCCCAAATCGTTTTGTAGGTGGTCAGAAAGTGAACCGCAGACTCATCGGCCGAAGCCTTCTTGCTATCCTGCCAAGCCAGGGTCTCGCTCATCTGCTCATCCGTGAAGGTGACCTTAGACATTAGCGCTGCTATCTCCGGCTCACGCTTCTCGAAATCCGTCGTCGCTGCCGTTACGACTTCTGCCGGCGGATAAGCCGACTTACCGGGTTTCTTGCAGGTTTCGACCGCGTTGCAGGCGTGGATCTCAGGGA
>NZ_RZPW01000663.1:0-3556 GCF_003998455.1 Mesorhizobium sp. M7A.F.Ca.CA.001.08.2.1
TTTGTGCCCTCATGCGAGGAGGAAGTCCTTCCAGGCCGAGCGGGTCAGGCAACACCGGAGTATTTTTTCATTACCCTTGCTGCTCGCACGAGTGACGACCAATCAGCTCCCATAGTGGCGACGAGGTCACTAGCTTCTTCGCTGGAAATGCCGGTGCGGGCGGCGAGCTTCTTCGCAAGCAAATCGAAAGCCAGTTCGACTATCGTCATCGTTCAGCCCTTTCGCTAAGCTCTCCAATACCCTCTCGGAGGGTCTCTCGCATTAGCCCATGTTAATGACGCCATTATCCGCGAGGCGAGAAGCAATTTCCTTCACCTCGTGGGCGGCACGACCTATCTCGAATTCTGCAACACACGCAGCGCGCCTGGCGCGCTGCTGTCGCTTCCGATGATGCACAAGAGTGAGAACGGTCGCCGCTCACACTTCATCACCGCCAATTTTCAGATCGCAGACGGCCCGGCTGCCGACGAGATCGTCGTGGCCATCGGTGCTGCGGACGGCGGCTGGGTCGGCATGCGTCAGGAAGGCAGTCGCCGATTGACGGGAACAATTTAGCGAACAGTAAATTCAACGGTCTTCTGGTAGGAGGCAAAAGTGTCCCAGCGAAGCGTCGACAAAGACCGATTGGAGCGCGCAGACCGCGAGGCAAAAGTTGCTAACGCGGCCGAGAGAGAGGCGCGTTATTTGAAAACTGCGCGACTTCGAGAACAACGCCTTGCTGCCGAAGCCAAGGGTCCCCAGGCTTCGAAGAAAGGCCGATCCAGGAGCTAAGGCGCTTAGCCGCCGAGGCTGGCCGTGAGACAGCGACGCCCTTCTGATGGAACATACACCACGCTAATAGTTCTAGCGCGCCGGGCACGCGACGATCCCGGCACATCCTCATTGGGGCGCCCGCCGCTGCCGTCAAGGAGGCCGGCGCAAGGCGCGCTCGACGCGTGAGCGAGGGGAACATCATGAATCCCGAAAAGCCCAGCATTTATGCGCCATCCGCCGAGCTGCTCGCTGCCATGGCTAATGAAAAGCGCCTTCTCGCTCTAATGATTCTTGCTGACGGAGAAATGTCCGTTTCTGATCTGGCGCCGCGATTGGGGCTTAGCAACTCAGCACTCTCCCAGCATCTCGGCATGATGCGAGAATCTGGTCTGGTCACCCGGAGGCAGGAGCGCCATAAAGCGTATTACTCGTGCACAGATCTTGCCCTGAAAGTCCTTGAGCTCCTGGACTGGCTTGTTGAGCGGAAAACTCTGCCTGGCGGCGACCATCATCCATAAAGCCGGACCTTTGGAAGGTTGCGATGTCGGGACTCAAGGCTCGTCACCGGATTGTGGAGATTTGTAAGCTTCGACCCCGCCGCCAGGCGATGGCGGCGGGGTTGGATGGTTCGTTCAGTCGTAAACCTTGATGATTTTTCGGGTGCCCGGGTCCACCAGCACCGTGCGGTTGTCGACCACAACGTAGCGATATTTGACGTTGGGGACCTCATGGATCTCAACCGTTTCCGGCAGGGCTGTCCCGACATTCAGTTCCACGCCGGGGAGCTTGACCGACGCCAGGGGCTGCTTCTTCACATATTCGCGGATGACGGTGTCCTGTTCCGGCTGGATGATGACGTCGTCCGCGGCGGCTGAGCCGATCCCAGCCAATAGCAACATCGCTGCTGCGGTGTTCTTTAGAAGCATGTTCATATCTGCACTCCTGTAGGGACGGGCGCAACACGATCATCGTCCCGCGCCGCCCGGCAAGTTGAACATGGAGCCGCCCTAAACGTTCCGCCCTAGGTACTTAGGTCTAGTCCCCTTGGGACCTAAGTCTGGTTCTGGAAACCGCATTGGTCCTGTCAGCGGCAGCGGCTGGAACGCTTGGCTTCCGCGGCTGTTGTCTCTCGAATTTGGAAGAATGCAGATGGATAAAGTGTGGACCAAGCACGCTGGTTATTCGCGGCTGTTCCCTTTCTCGTGATGGCACTCGTTCTTGGCTGGCATGTGGTGGATCGGCGGGCAAACGTCCCTTCCGACGCCGAACCCGTATCTTTAACCTGCAGTAGGTGACCTGATGTTGCGCGACAAGGAGAGTCGGATCTTAGAGGCAGGCCTGTTGGCGGCGGTGCCTGTTTGTGTGGCGATTACCGCACTGGTCGCCTTGATGACCTTGGCCAGCATATGAATCGGTTCCTTTTCGCGGCCTCCGACTTCCTATCTCGGCCGCCAGGCTTCTATGTCATGCTCATGGCAATGGTTTTGTGCACCGCCCTGGTGCCTTTTGGACTGACAAATGCGGTCACCTATGCCCTGTCGGTTGCCGCCATCGTGATCACCGGTGTTGTCCTTTTACAAGGCTATCGCGATACCGCCGCCATTCACGCAAAACTCGACGAGATCATCGTTTCACTGAAGGAAACCAGGAACGACGTTGTCGGATTGGAGCATGCCGAGCCGGACGAGATCAGGGAGAAGCTTGTAAAACTCGAAGAAGAAGCGTCCCAAACGATCGGGGCTGCCAGGCGCGAACTTTCGAAAGCAACAGGAGAGAGATCATGAACAATCTCATTTGGCTCGTTGGTGCGGTGGTCGTCGTCTTGGCGATTTTGAGTTTTTTTGGCCTTCGGTAGGCGACGAGCATTTCCGCCGACAACCTGAAGGATCAGGGGGAACTACACTTGGCGTCGCAAATTGCTTTCATGAATGACAATCAGCCGCCCCCCGACAAGTTGATATCCGAGCCACCGCCAGATTGGCAGGGCGTGTTTTTTGCCACCGCTGCCCTCGTCTCGTCCTTATGCGCCCTGCTGCTGGCATTTTGGATGTCTGTTTGATCGCTGTCGGAGGGGCCATTGTCCTATAAAGAGCCAAAAAGGTTTGGCATCAAAGTTGCTTTGACAAGTTGGGGCGGATGAAGCCCGCCGCTTCGCAAATGGGGCGGCGGGCTTTCATAAGCTAACCCTCAGAAACGAGCCTTGGCCGGCATTTTACTTGGCGAAGGTCACGCATGTCGACCTGCTGACGCCGCCGGGATGCCTGGGTAAGCGCAATCTGTTGCGCTACTGACATCTTTCCGCCGTGTGGTGATCTTCTGGTCGGCCGTCCCGTCTGCTTCAGGCTCTTTGCCGGCAAGCATACCAAACTCACCGTTGGTTTTCCGCCATCAGGTCCCCTCTGCGAGCAATGGCAACTCTTCGATCGGTCTGGGGTTCCTGGACAATCTGGGATCGGTGTCACTCCGCCCAGCTCGTGACGGCGGGAATGGCGCCCCGAAAATATCCGACATTTATCAAGGCCCGGAACAAAGATGGCGCCGGGAGATTGGAGTTCATCGTCCTCCTCAACCAAGGAACCTAAGCATGAGAACCAAACTACGCATGGCATCGCTGTCGATCGCGACCGCAATGACCGCTGTACTGCCTGCCTTGTCAGCAGAGACGGCCCAGGACTTCGTCACGAAGGCCGCGATCGGCGGGATGTTCGAAGTGCAGTCCAGCAAGGTCGCTCAAAGCAAGCTCCAGGATCCGAAACTTAAGGATTTCGCGCAGACGATGATCTCCGACCACGGTGCTGCGAAC
>NZ_RZPW01000664.1:0-3517 GCF_003998455.1 Mesorhizobium sp. M7A.F.Ca.CA.001.08.2.1
GCGGCAGAGTGCGATTGACGCTGCCGAGCTTTCTAAAGACATCGCCGCGGTAGTTATCTTCCGCGGCAGTGCCTGCCTCGTTTTGCCTTTTGCCCTTGCTGGCCGCTTGCGCCGACAGGTCCTGGCCATCCGCCGTGCCGCGCTTCTCATCCGCCGTCTTTGACTGGGCAGCTGCCGGACTGGGCCTCGCGCTGGGGATCGGCGGCTGTTCTGGAACGGCGACAGGCGTCTCGGTGCTCCTGGGCTGAACGGTCGGCTGTGCCGGCGCTTCGGTCTTGGGAGCCACGCTCTGATCATCGGGGCGAGGGGCGCCGGCCACCAGTATGTCCGGGGTGACCGCCTGCGGTTTGACAGCTTCCGGCAAAGACTTGAGCGGCGGCTTTGCCGCTTCCGCGGCAGGTTGGGAGGCCTCCGTTGGCTGCGACGGCTTGGGCGGTGTTGCCGGCTGTGGTTTGGCCGGTTGCGGGCTGGGCACCAGTGCAACGTTTATTGCCGTCGGGTCCTTGTCCAGCGCGCTGCCGACCACGTTGGTGCCCGACTGATCACTGCCTTCCGGCTGCTCGGCATTCTGGGAACTCGAAATCCCCGAAGGCGAGATCAGAAAAGCCGCCGCCACGGCGGCGTGGAGCGCGCAGGAGACGACGATCGCCGCCGTCCATTTGCGGTTCCAGGTCGACGGCCGCGGCAGCGCGAGCGGCTCGGTTGGCTCTATCGCCAGCTCGGCGCCGGCTTCGGGGAGGGGGCTGATATCCTGCATGTCTCGCCGCGAGACCTGCAGCGATAAGAGCAGAATTGTCAAATCAAGATCGTTCGCTCGCAGCGGCAGTCGGCAGTGGCCGGCAGCTGGCCACGCCGCTTTGTTTTGCAGGAATGCGGGATGCAGTCCCACCTCAGACGCCGAAGGCGATACCGGTCTTGGTGTCTGTCTTCAGCTTTCGCATGCAGGCGTTCGGTTCGACGCCGGTACCGGTGCATTCGGTCGCGCTGTTGATCAGCACGCGGCTGACTTTCGAGCACTCGGTGCCGGCCAGATCGAAACGCGTCACCTTGGTCTTGCCGGCCGGCAATTCCTTGAAATCGAGCACGGTCAGCCGGTCGACGACGCCTGCCTCGTTGAACAAGGCGATCTCGAAGGCAGCCTTGGACAGGTCGGCGCCGAGATTGTTGTTGACCACGAACGTCAGGCGGCAACCCTTGTCGGAAGGTTGCGCACCATTGAGTTCCAGGGTGAGCGCGGGGACCGGCGCGGACTCTTGCGCCCACGCCGAAACCATCGCAAGCGACATCGCCAGCATCGAGGTCAGCAGACGAAGGGGTGTCGTCAAGCTCGTCATGGCAATCAGCCTCCAAACCGCATCGTTGCCGCCAGCTTCAGCGTTATGCCGGGCTCGTAGGCCGCGAAAACCGGCTGCGGCGGCTGGCCGGCCGTGGTCAGGTTGAGCGGGTTGGCGTATTTGACATCGAACAGATTGTCGGCGCGGAAATCAATCTTCAAATTGTCCGTCGCCTGGTAGCTGGCAAAGGCATTGACCAGCGTGTAGTCCTCGGCGATCGGATTGCCCTTGGGCTTGCCATTGTATTGCACTTCGCCGCCGACGGTTAGCTTGTCCTCGAGGAAGCGCAAGCCGAGCTGCGCGGTGACCTGGGATGATGGGATCGTGGCGAGATCCGCTTCCACACCCTTGTAGGAAATGGTGTGACCATTGGTGATTGAAGCCGAGAGCCCGGCATAGCCCCATCCGGCATCATAGACGCCCTCCAGTTCGAAGCCGTCGATCTTGGCCTTGGCAAAATTCTGGTACTGGAAGCATATCGGGATACCGGGTCCGCTCGGGCAACCGGCTGTCGGGTCAAACCGCGACAGGGTAACGCCATCGATGTAATCTTCGACATCATTGTTGAAATACGCTGCCTTGATGCGCAGCGCATCGCCGGCTTCGAGGATGTCGTTCTGCTTGTAGTTGACGCCGAACTCGGTCGTCTTGCCGGTTTCCGGCCGCAGATTGGGATTGGGCAGGAACGGAAAGCTGACGCCTGCCGGATGATTGCCGCTGATCAGCGTCTCGGTGATCGATGGCGAGCGATAGCCCTCGGCATAGGTGCCATAAAACTGAAGGCCGGCAAGGCCTGCGGATTCGAACGGGGAGACGCCGACGGTGATGCGCGGCGATACCCTGTCGCCGGAAATGTCGTGGGTGTCATCCTTGAGGCTGTAGTTGTCGTAACGCAGCCCGGCGATGACTTCGAGCCACTCCCAGGTGAGCTTGTCCTGGACATAGGCGCCCGAAACGTTGCGCTTGCCCGAAGGCGTGTAGAAACTGTCGCCACCAGCCGCGCCGCCTGTCTTGACATTATCGCCGGCCCAGTCGCCGCCATAGGTCAGCTCGTGCGCGATCCCACTCGTCTCGAACCGGGACGTGTTCCAGATGTCGATGCCGGTGGTGCCGACGTCGAATGTCGACTGCGATCCCGCCGGCAAGACAACGGGAAGGCCGGTGACCGGATCAAAGCGGTTTTGCGGGACAAGGCTGGTCAGATCGAGGTTGGTCTTGTTGTAGGAGGTGTTGATGTGGAGATCGAGCCAGCTCTTGTCCTCATCCGTGATGTTGTAGCGCGCCGTGAAGGTGTTCGACTTCAGGTCGGCGTCATTGACCGGCGCACCGCCGCTGATCTCGTTCCAGCCATCGCTTGAGCCGACCCAGCCGAGCTTCAGTTCGCTGTTGTCGGTCGGGCGTATGCTGGTCTTGAGCAGTCCGCTCAGCACGTCGAAGCCGGTGCCCTTGACGGTGTCGCCGCCGCCATCCTTATAGTTGTCATAGTCGCGGTAGACGATGTTGCCCAGCACGTCCCAATCCTCGTTAATGCGGTAGGCGCCGGATGCACTTGTGGTCCAGCCCTTGCCGTTGCTCTCATAGCGTCCCGTGACGGAACCGGCCCATGTCTCGTCAGGCTTGAGGAAATCCTCGGCATCCTTGGTGTCGAAGAAGACGACGCCGCCGATGGCGCCCGAGCCGTAGGTGTTGGCTACAGGACCACGGATAACATCCACGGATTTGACGAGTTCGGGGTCGATGTAGAAGGTCGACTGCGTGCCGTGGTCGGAGCGCTGGAAATTCTGTCGTGCGCCGTCGACGATGACTGCGACGCGACCGAAATCCTGCAGGCCGCGGATGTTGATGCTGGTGCTGACGCGCCTGGCGTCGGCCTGCGCCGCGACACCGGGCACGCCGAGCAGCATCTCATTGGGCGTCGTCGCCATGCGGCGGTCGAGCTGTTCCTGGCCGATATGGCTGGCCGATGCCAGCGATTCGATCGCCGTCTCGCCGGTGCGGCTGATGACGAGGATCTTGTCGAGCAGCGTTGCTCCCGCTGGTGCTGCCTTTTCCTCTTCAGCCTTCTTCGTTTGATCTGTCGGCTGCGCCGCCTGCTGGGCGTTGGCCAGTTGCGCCGATAAGGCAATCGCCGCCACACTTGCCAGCAATGCCGCCGCGCCGTTCGCCGCCGACCGGCCGCGCCA
>NZ_RZPW01000665.1:0-3515 GCF_003998455.1 Mesorhizobium sp. M7A.F.Ca.CA.001.08.2.1
ACCCGATCGCGCCCGCGACCGCCTTCAGGAAGGATCCGGCGGCTGTCATGATGGCCAACAGGCGTGGGTTCGCCTATCCGGTCAGTGCATGTACTCGACCATGCGATCGTGAAAACACTCGCATTTGTTGAGGGTGTCTTCGTCCTTGTAGTTCGTCTTCAGGTAGCCGTAAGCCATGCCGCAGGCGACCTTGGCTTCCGATGCCCAGACGAAGACGGGCCGGGACGAGTTGATCCACTCTGAGCTGTTGGCGGCGGCAACCGACTCGTCCATCAGCTTCACAACCTCCTGCTTCAGATCGACGATGTTGTCGTTCAAGACCAGATTGGACGTGCCGACGACCCGGCAATAATCGCCTGTCGGACCTTCGATGATGTCGGCGGCATACCCCGTCGACCCGACTGCCAGCAACAGCGTCGCAGCGGAAACAAGCAGTCTTGCAGAACGTTTCATGTTGAGCTCCCCTAGATATTAGCGACGTATAACATAATCACATGGCCCCGCGCTATGCCGTTAGATCGTTACCGTGTGTTGTACATGCGCCGTGTCGTCGTAGAGTATCGTGATCGTGCCCGCGGCAGGTCCGTTCTGCAACTCGGCAACGGCCACGAAATTGGCCGCATTGCCCGAACCATCAGTGTCGACGCTCAGCGTCTTGGTGCTGGTGTCGTAGTGCACGTAGTCGGCAATGGTCCCTGCAGCCTTGTCGAACAGCGCGCTCAGGTCGATTTTATCGCCCTCACCACCTGGGCCGGTGCCGTGGTAGTCGGTGATGAGATCCTTGATATCCAGGTGCTCGAGCTTGAACGTGTCGGCGCCCGCACCGCCGGACAGTATGTTGTAGCCCGTGGCGGTGACGAGAATGTCATCGCCCGGTCCGCCCGACAGGATATTGGGGTCATAGGTGGAGTCACCGGTAAGCGTGGCCTGGTGCCCATCATTGGCGTCGACAACGATGTCGAAGCCATGACTGGCCTTGTCGCCGTCGCCATCCACGACATCGACGTTGAAGTGCAACCCGACGTCGTGGGGTATCTCGGTGGCGGTCGTCACGCTGGTAGTGGTACCGCCAATAAGCAGTCCTGTGTTGCCGGTATTGATAATGGAGACTCCATACATCAGGCTGGCCGAGCTGATGTCTAGAACGCCGTTGACAATGTTCATGCTACCCTGATCGTGGGCAATTCCATTCTGATCATAAGTAATCACATTAACAGCATAGCTGCCTGTCATCTGCCCGCCGTTAGACCCGTTCAAGAAATTGATCATGACATGATCCATGCCAACCGCGGTTGTTGGGTGGGTTGCAGAGTTTTTGTCGCCATCTCCCTGAAGGAACTTCAACGTTATCGATTCTTTATTGTCCAATGTTTGTCCGGATCCTACACCCAAACCGTTGTTGTTTGAGTTTATTGTCGCCTGGCTGCCAAGAGTCGTACCTGAAACCCACCCTGAATTTCCAGTAAAAAGTATATCCGTATGAAGGGGAGTTGCCACGTTGTTCTTTACAGCTATTTGCTCAAGATAGAGGCCATAATTGTTGCCACCAAAGCTCCCAGCGTTGGTTGCTGTCGTATCTGTTACCACTATCGTGGGTGCGGGATTGATCACCTCAAAGTTGTAGGTGCCATCCGCCTTCATCGTGACCGTGAAGTAGGGCTGCGTACCCGCGGCGTCGAAGAACGCAGTGTATTTGGCCGTGCCGGTAGCAGCGTCGTAGGTCGACGTTGAATGGTCGATTTGTGTTACGCTCGCCTGATTGGCCAGTGAGATCGCAATCGCCGACAGTCCGTCGGCACCAGGCGTGTATGACCAGGTTCCGACATGCGAGCCGGCAGCGTTGGCAACAATCTGGCTCTCAATAGAGGCAATCGCAGGCACGTCATCGACGACGTCGATCTTGACCGTGCCGGTCACAGTGTTGCCGTTTGCGTCCTTTGCCGTGTAGGTGAAGCTTTCCGCACCCGTCAGCGTGTTGGCTCCCTGGACCGCGCCGCTGTTGAACGGCGATGTCAGCGTATAGGTCCAGGCGCCGCTGGTCTGCAGCTGGAATATGCCATGCGCTGTCGTCGTGGAGATCGGCGTGTAGGTAATGCCCGTGCCCGCCACATTGAGCTGGCCCGTCACCGTCTCGGCGGTGCTCGGCGGGTTGGAGCCCGTCACCGCGCCGTGACCGAGGTCGCCTGGATCGGTCACCATGTCCAGCGCCGCTTCGTTGACCTGGCCGGTCTGGTTGATGGGGGTCAGCGTCACGTTCGCGACACTGATGGTCAGCGTCGTCGTCGACAGATCCCCGTCGCCGTCCTTGATCGTGTAGACGAACGTGTCGGTCGCGTTCGCCGAGATCTTGTCCGCCGTCGCCTTGTATATATACGCGCCGTTCGCCTGCAGCGTCAGTGTGCCGTACAGGCCGATGATCACCTGATTGACACCGCCACTCACCGGGTTCGCCGTATTGTTGCCGGCGGCAACGCCGACCACCGCGCCGCTGGCCGCATAGCCGTCAGCACCGGGCACGTCATTCAACAGGACGCCGTTGGCCGCATCCACATTAAGCGTCGCGCCTTCCGTCACATTGCCGATATCGAGGTGTGCCGTCGGCACGTCGTCGACGATGGTGACGACGATGTTGCCGCCGCCGTGGGTGCCGCCGATACCGTCGACCGCGACCGCAACGGTGTCGATGATTGTCGTGTCGTGACCCGTCGCCTTGTCGTGGGTCTGCGCGGCATTGAGCGTGTAGCTGTAGGTGAAGTCGGCCGACTTGCCGTCCGCCGCAGCCGTCACGCCGGTGATCTTCAACGTGCCGTCGGGCGTGTTGATGGTCTGGTTGAGCCAGGCATTCAGCGCGTGGGTCTGGCCGCCGATGGTCACCGTGGCGATGCCGTCGGTCGCCGTGACCTTGAACGCGCCGGTGTCGGTCTCGCTGGTGTCGGGGGCCGAGGTCAGGCCGTGCTCGTACACGACGCTGGCGGCGCCATTGGCATTGGCATCGTTACTCGGCGTAACCACCACCGTGGCGTTGTCGTCGGCGCCGTTGATGGTGAACGTGATGGTCTTGGTGTCGGCGTCGCTGTCATGGTCGGTCAGCGTGTAGCCGAACGACACGTTGATCGCATCGCCGTTCTTCAGCGCCTGCGTCGCCGGCTTGCTGTTGTCCAGCACGAAGCTCCAGGTACCATTGGCGTTCTGCGTCAGCGTGCCGTAGTCGGCCAGGACGATAGGGTTGCCGCCCAGCGTGGCGGTCGCCGCGCCCCAATTCACCGAGCCAGCCGCCGCCGGGCCGTCGGCGCCGAACGTGTTGCCGTAGTCGGTCGTGACGTTGCCGCTGACAGTGGTCGTGGCGCCGTCTTCGGTCAGCGCACCGGCATTCACATTGTGCCCCACAGGCACGTCGTCGACGATGGTGACGACGATGTTGCCGCCGCCGTGGGTGCCGCCGATACCGTCGACCGCGACCGCAACGGTGTCGATGATTGTCGTGTCGTGACCCGTCGCCTTGTCGTGGGTCTGCG
>NZ_RZPW01000666.1:0-3499 GCF_003998455.1 Mesorhizobium sp. M7A.F.Ca.CA.001.08.2.1
CCCCTCAACCAGCCTCCGCTTTGCTCGGCTGACCTCTCCCCGACGGGGAGAGGAGCTTGCCAGCGCTGGCGCCAGCCTCTTCTCCCCAGCGGGAAGAAGGTGGCCGCGAAGCGGCCGGATGAGGGGGCTGCCTCGCTCATGGGGATCGAATTCATCATCAATTCCCCGCTTGTTGCTGCGGCAAGAGATAGCCGGTCGTCGACCGGGCGAGCACCAGATAGCGCGCGGCGACCGCCTTGACCTCGTCTGCGGTGACCTTGCGGATGCGGTCCGTCCATTGCTGGACGTCCTGCACATTGCCGCCGGTGGCCAGCGTCGAACCGTAGATGTTGGCCATGGAATCCTGCTTGTCGCGGGCAAAGATCATCGACCTGACATAGCGGTCCTTGGCCTTTTCCAGTTCCGATGGCGTCACGCCATCCTTGACGATGCGCACCACCTCCGCATCGACTGCCGCTTCGACGTCGGAAATCCTGGCATCGCCGCGCGGCGCGCCGTAGACGGTGAAGTTGGTGTCGTCGAGCATGGTGCCCTGGAAAAAGGCGCCGGCGCTGGATGCGATACCTTGCTGGACGACGAGCGCCTGGTACAGCCGGCTGCGATTGCCGCCGCCGAGGATCTCCGCCAAGAGGTCGAGCGCTTCCGCCTCGCCCGGCTTTCCCGAATGATAGGACGGCACCACCCATTGCGTGGAAAAGCTCGGCACGCTGACGCGCGCGTCGGAGAGCGTGACCGTGCGCTTGGTGTTCTGCTCCGGCTCGACCGGGCGGATGCGGGGCGGCAGATCGGGGCCGCGCGCCACCTTGCCATAGGTCTTTTCGGCCAGCGCCCGCACCGTGTCCGGTTCGACATCGCCGGCGACGATCAGCACGGCGTTGTTGGGCCGGTAGTATTTGTCGTAGAAGGCGGTGGCGTCGACGCGGTTCAGCTGCTGCATCTCCTGCATCCAGCCGATGACCGGAATGCGATAGGGCTGGTTCTGCCACAGCGTCGCATCGACCTCCTCGTCCAGCACAGCCTCGGGGCTGTTGTCGATACGCGAGCGGCGCTCCTCGAGGATGACGTCGCGCTCGGTCTTGATGACATCGTCGGTGAGGATGAGGTTGCGCATGCGGTCAGCCTCGAAGCTCATCATCAGCTCGAGCGCCGACGGCGCCACCGTCTCGTGGAAAGCGGTATAGTCGTAGGAGGTGAAGGCGTTGTTGGAGCCGCCGATATCGGAGACGGCGCGGTCGAACTCGCCGGCCGCATGGTTGGTCGTTGCCTTGAACATCAGATGTTCGAAGAAATGCGCGATGCCGGATTTGCCGGGCGGCTCGTCGGCGCTGCCGATCTTGTACCAGACCATGTGGGTGACGATCGGCGCACGGTGGTCGGGAATGACGACCACCTCCATGCCGTTGTCGAGCAGGAAATCCGTGACCTTGAACTCGGCCGGAACCGTGTTGGGCAAGACGGGGCTCTCGGCCAGCACTGGGCTGGTCACGACAAAAGCCAAGGAGGTCGCCAACAGCGTTCCCCGCAGCCATTCAATCCTGGATGTCATCAACGGCTCCGGTTCTGTCGACAGACGATAGGCAAGGTGCTGGCGACAAGCAAAGTGATTTGTTGATCATGTTGCCGGCAAAGGCGGCGGCAAAGAGGCCGGCCCATGGATGCCCGGCCAAGGATACGAGGCGTATCAGGCCGCCTCGATGAAGCGGATGACGGTCTCGCCATAGTTGCGTTCGTCCAGCACCGAAAAGCCGGGGCCTGGCTCGAAGGACGCCACCGCGGCCTCTTCGACCACGCACAGCGCGCCGGGGCGAAGCCAGCCGCCGGCTTTGGCCGACTGCAAGGCGCGCTCGCCAAGGCCCTTGCCATAGGGCGGGTCGGCGAAGACAAGGCCGAACGGCGCCAGCGTGCCGGCCTCGCCGAGGCCGGTGGCATCGCGGCGGAAGATCTTGGTGCGGCCGGTGAGCCCGAAGGCCTCGACATTGTCGCGGATCAGGCCACGGCCTTCCGCCGATTCCTCGATGAAGACACCGTAGGAGGCACCGCGCGACAGCGCTTCGAGTCCCAGCGCGCCGGTGCCGGCGAACAGGTCGAGCACGCGTGCCCCGTCCAATTGCTCGGCAAAGCGATGCGCCAGCACGTTGAAGACCGCCTCGCGGGTACGATCGGTCGTCGGACGGATGGCGCTCGAGCGCGGCGTCGCCAACGGACGCCCGCGAAACTCACCGCCGACGATTCTCATCTCGCTTTGGGGCCTCGGGGACCGTTGCGCGGACGCTCACCGCCGCCAGCCCCGCCCGGACGTTCGCCGCGCGGCTTGCCGAACGGCTTTGCACCGGCCGGTTTGCCATAGGTCGGTTTGAACGAGGCCTTGCGCGCCTTGGCGTCAGCCGCCTTGGCGGCGTCAGCTTCGGCCCTGCCCTTGCCGATCGGTCGCGCGCCTGGCGCCATCCAGACATTGGCCTTGCGCTGGCCGGGCGGCTCGATCGGCCGCTGCTCGCGCTCGGACTTTTTGCCACCGCCCGGCTTGCCACCAAAAGCACCACGCGGCTTGTCGCCGAAGCCACCGCGCGGTTTGTCGCCGAAATTGCCGCGCGGCTTGTCGCCAAAGCTGCGTTCGGGACGCGGGGCGCGTTCGCCAAAACTCTTCTCAGCGTTTCTGTCGGGGCTTGTCGACAGTTTGCCCAGAGCCTCATCGCGGCTGCCTTCGCGGCGCTTGCGATTCTTGATCAACCCGCCCTCGCCGATCGGGCGGCGCTCGCCATCGCGGGTGAATTTCGGCCGTTCCGGCTCCGGCTCGCGAACTTCGGTGCGCCGCACCGGCTTGTTGGAAAACGGCTTGGTGACATCGGCGTCGAAATTGGCGCCGGATTCCTCGACCAGGCGCTCGCCAAGCTGGTCGCGCAACACCCTGCCCTTGATTTCCAGCACATGGCCCTCGGCGAGGTCATCGAGTTGGAACGGCCCGTAGGAGATACGGATCAGCCGCGTCACGTCGAGGCCGAGCGAACCCAGGATGTTCCTGACTTCGCGGTTCTTGCCCTCGCGCAGGCCGATCGTCAGCCAGGCATTGGTGCCTTGCTCACGGTCGAGCGTCGCTTCGATGGCGCCGTAAAACACGCCGTCGACGGCAATGCCTTCACGCAGGCCGGCAAGCGCGCTTTCCTCGACCTTGCCGTGGACGCGCACGCGGTAGCGGCGCAGCCAGCCGGTGGCCGGCAGTTCGAGCACGCGCGACAGGCCGCCATCATTGGTGAGCAGCAGCAGGCCTTCGGTGTTGATGTCGAGCCGGCCGATGGTCATCAGCCGCGGCAATTCAGCCGGCAGCACGTCGAAGACGGTCTTGCGGCCCTCGGGATCGCGGTTGGTGGTGACGACGCCGGCCGGCTTGTGGAACAGGAACAGCCTTGTGCGCTCGATCGGCGGGATTTCCATACCGTCGAGATGGATGATGTCATCAGGCATCACGTTGAAGGCCGGTGAAGTCAGGGCGCGGCCATTGACC
>NZ_RZPW01000667.1:0-3496 GCF_003998455.1 Mesorhizobium sp. M7A.F.Ca.CA.001.08.2.1
GTTCAGGCGGTTGCAGGACCAATGTTGGTAGAGCCGCGAATGATCAGTTCGCCGGGTATGCGAATAGCCGCTGGTGGAAAGTCTGCCGGATCAAACAGCAGGGAGAGCGACCGCCCCACCATCGCCTCGATCGGCTGGCGGAAGGTGGTGAGGTCGTATGCCGGCCAGGCGGCCGAGGGAATGTCATCGAAGCCCACGATGGAAACATCGCGCGGAACTTTCAACCCAAGCCCGAAGCGCGCGGCATCCAACGCGCCAAGCGCCATGACATCGGCGATACAGAAGATGGCGTCCGGGGGAGTCGGGCCGGACAGCAGATTGATCGCTGCCCTGTAACCCCCGCCATAGGTGTTTTCGCCGAATTGCTCGCCAATGATTTGGACTCCATGGCGGCGCAATTCATCCTGAAAGCCGGCGCTACGTTCACGGTGGGTCGACGTATCAGGGCGGCCCCCTATAAGGGCTATACGCCTATGCCCTGCGGCAACAAGAAGGGCGGCAACTTCCATAGAAGCGGACCTGTTCTCGCAGCACACTGAATTGATCGAAAAGTCGTCGACGGAGCGGTTGAACAGAACCACCCGGGTGTTCCTGTTGTGCAGGATGTCGCGCATTCGCGACGACAACACAGCTGACGTGACGATCAAACCGTCGATCTCGTACTGAAGCATCGATGGCAGCACGTCATCGACTTCGAAACCCTTGGGCACGGAAAGCAACAGGAGCTGCTTGCCCATGGCGTTGAGCTTCTGGGTGTAGATTTCCAGGACGGCCGGGTAGAACGGATTGAGGATATCGGCCATGATCAGGCCAACCATATTCGTCTTCTTCGTCTGCAGGCTTCGCGCGATCCCATTTGGCGTATAGCCCAAGCGCTCCGCCGTCTTGCGAATCTTTTTCTTTGTCTCCTCTGAAATCCTCCCGTCGCCGGCGAGTGCGCGAGACACTGTCGATTGCGATACGCCAGCCTCCCGCGCGACATCCACCGAAGTTGACCGTCTCATGCATTGGATCCTTGCGCAAATCAGCTTTTGCGCCTGTTATGCTGCCTTGCGCGTAGCAATAGCAAGACGATGCGCGAGATCAAACGCTGCTGTCAGGCCGGCGGGGTCGGCGCGATTTTGGCCGACAATGTCGTAGGCTGTTCCTTGCGAGGCGGTAACGATTGGCAGCGGCAATCCGCCAAGAACGGTCGAGGTGTTGGCGAAACCGAGTGTCTTCAGCGCGATCTGGCCCTGATCGTGGAACATGGTGATGATCAAGTCGAGCTTCTCCGGCCCCACACGCAGAAAGACGGTATCGGCCGGATAGAGGCCGGCGACATCGTATCCAAGCTCCTTTAGCCTTTCGATAGCGGGGAGGATAATCTCGATCTCCTCAGTGCCCATTGCGCCGCCTTCTCCCAAATGCGGGTTAAGGCCGGCAACGGCTATTCTCGCACGTTTGCCGCTTGATGATTCGACCGCCTTGGCGCCGGCCACCGTGGCCGCAATGATGGACTCCACGGAGATGTTGTCGGCCACGGCGCGAAGCGGGATATGCGAGGTTACGCGGGCCGTCCAGAGAGCCCCCTGGTTATTCATTTCGCAACAGAAGCCGGTAACCCCGAGGCGACTTGAGAAAAAATGCAGTTCGTCGATCGCCTTGTGACCGGCCAGCCACATCGCCTGTTTGTTGAGCGGACCATAGACAATCGCATCGAGCTGCCCTGCCCCGGCCGCGTCCGCTGCACTCTCCAGCGCCGCGAGCGTGGCAGTTCCGCCCTCCGCGCTCGCCACACCGGGTTTGTAGCCGTCTCGATCCAGCCCTGAAATCAGCGCCACGCCGCCACGCTCCGGAATCGATGAGACGCTATCGACGACCGGGATTTCAGCATCGAGACCAGCGATTCGCATTCCGTCGCGAAAGCTCCCTTTCCCACAAAAGACGGCAACGCGAAGGTCACTCTGGCGCCCTTTTGCATTGACCAATTTGGCACAAAGTTCCGGACCGACACCGGATGGGTCTCCAGCGACGAGGCCGATTGTTGTCACAGACATTTCTCACTCCTGTTTGACAAACTCATTTCAAATGTCTAACAGAGTGCATACGTATGCTCAATCAAAAACGACAGAAGCCATTTCGTATGAACGCCTTTGCAATAGACTCCCTTGAAGCGCGCATCGGCGCGCAAACCACGGAAGCGAGACGACTTTCGGGCCAGATCGTCTGCGGCGGCGGCTTGAGAAAAGCGCTCACAACCGCGCAATTCGATATCGAGAACCCCGCCACCGAAGAGATCATCGGCTCCGCGCCACGCTGCGGCATAGAGGATGTCAATTCTGCGGTGGATGCGGCTTCCCTTGCGTTCCGGTCTTGGTCGGCAACGCCGGCGAGAGAGCGCGGCGCCCTGCTCATGCGGGCAGCCGATCATCTCGACGGCTTCCGTGAAGACATTGCCCGGCTCTCGTCGCTGGAGACTGGTAACGCACTTCCAACCCAATCGCGCAATGAAGCCGGCACCATGGTCGACATCCTGCGTTATTTCGGTGGCCTGGCTGGCGAGATCAACGGCCAGACCTATCCGCCCGATCCTGGCCGGCTGCTCTATACGCGACGCGAGGCGCTTGGTGTCGTTGGCGCGATCATTCCGTGGAATGCACCGCTGATGCAGCTTGCCAGCAAGATCGCCCCGGCACTCGCCGCGGGCAACACCGTCGTGCTAAAGCCGGCCGAGCAAGCACCCTTGGCAGTGCTTCGGGTGTTCGAACTGCTGCAGGCGGTTCTGCCACCCGGCGTCGCGAACGCAATCACCGGGCTCGGCGAGGAAGCAGGTCGCCTGCTTTGCCAACATCCGGCTGTACGCAAGATCAGCTTCACCGGATCGAGCGCGGTCGGCGCCATGATCATGCACTACGCCGCCGACAAGATCGTTCCAGTCACAGCCGAACTCGGCGGCAAGAATCCGAACATCGTCCTGGCCGATGCCAATATCGATCGCGCGGCCCGTGGCATTTTGCAGGGGCTCCGGCTTCAGCGTCAGGGCCAGTCGTGTTCCGCCGGTACGCGGATCTATATCCACGACGCCATTTATGATGCGGTGATCGAGCGCGTGCTGGCCGGCATTACGTCTTTTCGGGTTGGAAACCCGCTGGATGAAGCGACACAGGTGGGCTGTATCGTATCGCGCAAGCAGTTCGATCGTGTCGAACGCTACATCGAAATGGCGCGGCAGACGCCCGGCGCCCGTATCCTTTGCGGCGGCCAGCGTCCCGAAGGTCTGGACAAGGGTTACTACTACTCGACGACGCTGATCGAGGGCGTTCCCGCAAGCTCACCCGTTTGCCGTGACGAGATCTTCGGGCCGGTCGCGACTGTCTCACGCTTTACCGATTTCGAGACCGTGCTGCAGGAGGCCAACGATACGCCTTACGGCCTCGCGGCAACGATTTTCACGGAAAACCTCCCGGCGGCGTTCGACTTCGTGTCGCGCATCGACGCCGGCTTCGTGCAGGTC
>NZ_RZPW01000668.1:0-3483 GCF_003998455.1 Mesorhizobium sp. M7A.F.Ca.CA.001.08.2.1
AGCAAGTGTCGAGCGAAAACAGCGAAGCCGCGGGCGAAATCGCCAGGCTCAAGAGCGAACTGAACGATGCCCTAGCCGAAAAGAAGATCGCCGATGAAAGATTGTCCGCGCTGAGCCAGGAGAGCGAAAGCGACAAGATGAGTCTTTCCAAGGTGAACGCCAACCTTTCTCAGCTGACGCTGCAACAGGCGTCCGAACAGATACAGTTCGACGTGCAGAGGCAGGAGTGCGAGGACCTCAAGGCCGAAATCGCCTCGCTCAATGCCCGGATCAAGGAACTGCTGCCCTATGAGCGGCTCCACAAGGCCACCAATGGCAGGCCGCGCGAGGACGGCGTGGTCGAGATGGCCGGGGCGATGGCGAAGAAAGCACGGACGACGGGCAGGCGGCGCATGCGCAGAAATGTCGGCGCCGCCACCTGAAGCGTGTCGCGCCTGAAGGATTCAGGCGACCCGCTTCAGATCCTTCTTTTGTGCATGGGAGGCCGGCACCTCACCCGGAGAGTAAGTCCAATGGGGCACCGGCCAGGCGGATCGACAGGTCCGCCGCACAGGCAAGGTAGCGCGCCTCGGTCCCGCACGGCATTGGTGCGATCACGGAAGGTGCCAGCGGCAATTCCCCTGGCTTGTGATTCGAACCCTTGCGACGACCCGCCGGCCGGAGGCTGCAGACACGCCCAGGATAAGATCGCGGGCCGGCCCGGCGCCTTCTCAGTCGAGAGGTTCGTGCTGGTAAAGCTCGTCCATGCTGAGCGAGGCCAGGGCGCCGAAAGGGGCCTGCTTTTTCACGCGGCCGCCGCTCAGGATGACCACGTCGTCGCAGAACGAGATGGTGCTGTGGTGATGGCTGATGACGATGGTCGTGCGGCGGCCGGCTCTCGACTTCAGGGTCTCGACGATGGCCGCTTCCGACAGCCCGTCCACGGCATTGGTGGCCTCGTCCAGGATGAGGAGATCGGGATCGCGCACCAGGGCTCTCGCCAAGGCGATGCGCTGCCTCTGTCCCGCCGACAGATTGACGCCCCTGTAGCCAACCAGGGTCTCGTAGCCCTGAGGCAGCCTTTCGATGAATTCATGCGCTTCGGCCAGTCTCGCGGCGGCCTCGGCATCGCCGGCTGTCGCGGCATCCTGGCCGTAGATTATGTTTTCAAAAATGCTGCCGTCGACCAGTTCCAGTTCCTGGCTGGCCAGGGCGATGTGCCGGCGCCACTGGCTGGCGTCGATCCGGTCGAGCGGCGATCCATCGACGAGGATGCTGCCGGTGTCCGGTTCGACGAAGCGGCACAGGAGATTGACGATCGTCGTCTTGCCGGCGCCCGAGCGGCCGATCAGCGCCGTCGAGCGGCCACCGCGGATCTCGAATGCCGCCGCATGCAGCACAACCTCGCGCCGGTCCGTGCCGGAATAGGTGAATGTCACATCGTCGAACTTGATGCCTTGGCGCAGGCCGTGGAATGGCCCGTCGCCTTGCGGCGGTTGCGGCTTGCCTGTGGGATCCAGCAGCCAAGTCACCTCCTCAAGCGATCCGCTCAGGCCTTGCAGCTGGCTCCACGACCCCTGCAGGGCCCGCATATGCGGCTGCAGCCTGTAGAGCAGGATGACGAAGGCGATGATCAGCGGGAAACTCACCTGCGCCAGCCAGGCGCCGATCACCACCGCCAGGAACAGCATGGCGTGGAGAACCTCCGTCAGCGGCGGCAGCGCTCCCTGGCGCACGAGCAGCGCGAAGGAGGCGCGGCGAACCGCATCCGACGCCGTGTCGAATATCGCCTTTTCCCGGTTCTCCTGTCCGAAGATGCGGATCAGCCGTCCGGCATGCACAAGGTGAAGCATCTGCGAGGCGAGGTGGCCGTTGCGCGAGGCGACGCTGCGGCTTGGCTCCTTCAGATTGGCTGAGAGGACGGCGTGCGCGATCTGGACGAGCGCCAGTCCGAGCGTGACCAAAAGCGTCATGCGCCACGAAAGCAGCAGCAGGAAAGCCAGGAGGATGATGGCGGCCGATGCGCTGACGATGGCCGACAGCATGATCTGGATCGCATCGGAAGCCCGCCAGGATTCGTTGGAGATGATGTTGAGCAGGCGTCCGGGGCTCTGCCGCAGGAAGAACGGGTAGCCGACCCGCAACAGCTGCTCCGACAGGGCGCTGCGGATGGAATGGCTTGCCTTGCCGGAGATGAAGGTCGTCAGCAGCGTGTTGGCGAAGGCGAAGACGTTCTTCAGGATGATCGAGCCGAGGATGGCGGCCGAAATGACGATCAGCCGGTCGCGCTCGCTCAAGCCCGATCCGACGTGCTGGAGGACGGCGGAGAAGCCTGCCATTCCGGCGGCATCCCCGTGTCCCATGATGATGCCCAGCAACGGGATGATCAGGCCGATGCCGAACCCTTCGAGGACGGCGCTGACCAGGCCGAGAATCACCACCGCCGGAAGCAGGCGCAGTTGCCGCTTTCCGAACGCCCGGAACAGCATCGGCAGGTTTGGTGGCAGCATTGGCATTACAGCGTTTCACCTCGCCTGGGCATTGGCTTGTTGATCTTGGCGCACCGGTTCGGCTCGCGGCCGTCTGACCAGCAGGAGAACCGCGAACCTGGCCGCGCCGAGCAAATTCATGGCGACGATCGGCCAGTGCGGCAGGTTGAGTTCACGATCGAAGGCGGGTCCTCCCGCCAGTTCCCGGAAAGCCCCTCTTGCGGCCCAGTAGAAATGGCGAAGCAGCCAGGGCGCGTGGCGAACATGCTTCAGGCAGAGCCCGCCATTGCCCAGGCTGTAGTCGCGATGCAGCTTTTCGATGGCTTTGCGATCCCGCCGGCCGTGATGGTGGAAAATCGTCATGTCAGGCACATACTCGACCGCGATGCCGAGCAGCATCGCGCGCACGAGATAATCGGTATCCTCGGCCGACCGCAATGGTCCGCCGGCGCCGAAGCGTTCGTCGAAATAGCCGATGCGGGCCGCGACATCGCGGTGCATTGTCATGTTGCAGCCCAGCACGAAACCGCCGGGATGAACATCTGGCGTCAGCCGCTCGCGCGCCCACGACCGCTTGATGGTGAACGGCAAATCCCTGGCATCGCCAAGCTCGACACGTCCTCCCCGGATGAGCCATTGTTCCCCGGACGCATAGTGTCGCTCCAGATCGCGCAGATAGTCGCGATGGACCGCGCAGTCGTCGTCGACGAAGACCAGCACACGGCCGCGCGCGCGCCTCAGCCCGGCGTTGCGCGCAGCCGCCAATCCGGGGCGCGGCTCGCAAACGGGCGTGAACGGAATTTCCGACGCAGCCGCGATGCTGGCCAGGCGTTCGGCCGTGCGGTCGCTCGAACCGTTGTCGACGACCACGAGTTCGGCGGCGAAGCCGGCATGTGCGCGGCATGCGGCTTGCACCGACTTGATGCAGGCATCGAGCACGGCGACGCGGTTGCGCGTGCAGATGATGAAGCTGACTTCCGGCGCCGCTCGTTCCGGGCGGGGACCGGCCGGGGCG
>NZ_RZPW01000669.1:0-3482 GCF_003998455.1 Mesorhizobium sp. M7A.F.Ca.CA.001.08.2.1
CGTCAGAAGCGCGGTGCTGCAGCCGCTCGGCCTCAAGAATACCTGGTCGCCGGCCACCGAAGCCTTTCCGGAAAAGTCGATGGTGCGCGGCTATTACCACCGGCCGCCGCCGGCGGCGAATGCGCCCGCCGACATCGCTTCGGGCGGCGAGATGTGGCGCATGGACGGCGTGCTCCCCTACTCCGACGAATTGCAGGATTCTTCCGATTCCTTCCCGTTCAGCGCCGCTTATGGCTGCGGCGACATGGTGTCGACGCCGTCGGATATGGTGGCCTTCATGCGCGGCCTCTTTTCCGGAAAGCTGCTGTCGCCGCCGTTGTTCGCCGAGATGTTCGAACACCGCGTGCCAGCGAGTTTTCCGGGCACCCGCATGCGCGAAACCGGCGCCGGCATGTTCCAGAGCACCTACGCCAACCGCGCCTTTTACGGCCACCAGGGCAGCATCCCCGGCTACGTCGCCGTCATGTTGCATGACCCGATCTCAGAACTGACCATCGCCATGACCAGCAATGTCGGTTCCGGTAACCGACTGTCCTTCCAGGCCAGCGGTCTGCATCCGGTGGTCGATGAGGCGATCCAGATCATTCTGGAAAACTAGCCGCGAAAGATCGCCACGGCGGCAGCGACGATCGCCGCGTTGTCCTTCGCCACAGTTCCGTCGGCGAGCGTCTTGCCGTCTTCCAGACCGACCCGTGTCGACCAGCGCTGGCGATGCGCAAGCTTGACGAAGGGCCAGACAGTTGCATCTACGCCATGCAGCAGGATCGGCCGCCGTACCCCGGCGCGCTCGAGCACGGCGGCGATGCCATGCGCTTCGTCGAGTGCAGCGGACAGGTCCGGGATGTCGATCTCGATCAGAATGCGCAGCACCTGGTCGCGGCCGGGAAGCGCTACGAAGCGCTCGGCATCGGCGACGACGGCAAGCCCCGCCTCGATGCCTACACCACGCTGGCGCAGCAACTCCATCACGGCGGGCGCATCCGGTTCGGACAAGTTGACCGAAGCATAGTCAGGCAGGTCTCGCCAGCCGGCGATCGCCGCGCGGGTCCGCTCGACGTCGTTCTCGATCCAGGCGCCGGTCGACACGCCAACCAGTGTTCCCGGGCAGGTCCGGCGCACCGCCAGCACCGTGGCGTCGACGGCTGCCAGGCTTTCGCGTCCGTCGGTGCCGCGCGGATGGATATGCAGTTCGGCCACTCCAGCGGCGACGCAGGCTGCCGCATCGCTGGCCATTGCCTCGGCAGTCAGCGGCAGCTTCGGGTGGAAATCGCGCGGACGCGCGCCGTTGATGCAGGCCTGGACGATCATCGATGTCACCTTGCGCAAGGGGCCGCAGTGTAGCTGTGCGGCGTTGAAACTGCCAATCTCCCCCCTCGTAGGGGAGATCGGCAGCTTCAACGCCGCGCGCCTGCTCACAACATTCGGCGGCATTTGAATAAAAGCCGCTTGTGGATATTTACCCGGCGTTCCCTCGTCTCCGGCAAGCTCTTTTCAGGGCGGGATCATGGAGGGACCATTGACCAGCGATTTTTCAGCCGCCCGCATCCACCTCGAACGCGCCTATCATTATCTGCAGGGCAATGACGAGACGAGCCGTGCCGCCTGTGACGCGCTCGATCTGTTGATCGAAGCGGTGACGGAGGCGCAGCACAGGCGACCCGAGGCTGGAGTGCTGGAGTTCCCGCAATCGACGGCGCGGCGAACCGGATAGAAAGTGTCGAGTTTCAGGCCAGTCCGGCCTGGCCTGAAACTCGCCGCACCCGGATCACGATGCCTTGCGGGCCGTCGCTCCCTTGGTTGCGCGCGCGACAATTCGCTCGAGCGGCTCCGGCCGGTGCAGCAAAAATCCCTGGCCGAAGGCGACCCCCATGTCGCTCAACATGGCCAGCGTGTCCTGCCGTTCGATCTTCTCACCGACCACGTCGCAGCCGAGGCTACGGGCAATGCTGGTGATGGCCAGCACGATCTCGCGGTCGAAGCGGCTTTGCGTGATGTGCTCGATGAAGGAACCGTCGATCTTGATCGTGTCGACGGGGAACCGCCGGAGATATTCGAACGAGCTCATGCCGGCTCCGAAATCATCGAGGCCGACCCGGCAACGCCGCTCGCGCGCCTTGCGCACGAACTGTTCGGCGGCATCGAAATTGGTGACGGCGGCGGTTTCGGTGATCTCGAAGCCGATGCCCGAATGCGGCGCCCCGGTTTCTTCTATGACGCTGTCGACGAAGTCCCAAAGCTGCGGATCGCTCAGCGTCTGCGCCGACAGATTGAAGCCAAGCGTCAGCGCCCCCGAACGCAAGGCGGCACCATGCCGCGACAGCGCGGTGCGGATGATCCAGCGGTCGAGCCGCGACGCGATGCCGAACCGCTCGGCCACCGGAATGAACTCGCCGGGTGGCACCAGCCGGCCGTTGCGTGCGGCGAGCCTGGCCAAGACTTCGACATGGCGGCTTTCCTGCCAGGGGCGGCCCAGAAGATGGATTTCCTGGCCAAACAGCTTCAGCCTGCCGTCATCCATGGCATCGACCGTATCGGCGACGATGCGCGCCGCGTTGAGGCCACCCGAACCCGATGCCGTATCGGTGGAGAAGACGGCAAATCGGTTTCGCCCGGCGGCCTTGGCCGCGTAGCAGGCGTCGTCGGCACAGGCCAGCGCGTCGGCCACCGTCGTGTCGGCGTCATCGACGAAAGCGATACCGATCGAGGCCGCCAGCTTGCGCGACGTGGCCGTCGATCCAAGTTCGGCATCGCGAACCGCGGCAAGTACCGCGTCGGCCAGCCGCCCGGCCTGCGCCGCATCGCAATTGGGCATCAGCAGCGCGAACTCGTCACCGCCCAGGCGCGCGGCATGCGCCGTCGCGGGAAGGCAGCCCAGAATGCCTTGCGCAACGCTTTTCAGTGCCAGGTCGCCGGCCGCGTGGCCGGCAAAATCGTTGAGCGCCTTGAAGTAGTCGAGATCGACATAGAACACGGAAAGCGGCAGCAACTGCGCGGCCGCGATATGATCGGCCAGCAGCCGGTCGAACGCGGCGCGGTTCAAGAGACCGGTGAGCGCGTCATGGCGGGCCG
Organism: Mesorhizobium sp. M7A.F.Ca.CA.001.08.2.1; assembly: GCF_003998455.1. NCBI lineage: Bacteria > Pseudomonadati > Pseudomonadota > Alphaproteobacteria > Hyphomicrobiales > Phyllobacteriaceae > Mesorhizobium > Mesorhizobium sp. M7A.F.Ca.CA.001.08.2.1. The sequence continues at coordinate 3,070 of NZ_RZPW01000669.1, forward strand.
CATAGGCAAGCTCCTGCTCGCGCTGCTTGTCTTCGGTGATATCGCGCACCGTGCCCAGGATCTGCCCCGCCAGCCGGCGGTCCCGGATTTGCGGGTCGGCGATGAAACGCAGCAGGGATTCTATGTGCCGGACCTCTCCGTCGCGCCGCACGATGCGGTATTGCACGGCGGTGACCTTGTCCGTTTCGAGCGGCACCAGATGCGCGCGCGACGCGGCCTCCTTGTCGTCCGGATGCAGATAGCCGAACCAGTGGTCGCGCTCGACTTCGGCGGTGTCGGAGACGAGCCCGAAAATCTCCCTGGTGCGTTCGTCCCAATAACTTTTGCCGCCCGCGAGGTCGTGGTGCCAGATGCCGGTGCCGCTGGCGGCGAGCGCCAGGCGAAACCGCACATTGACCTGCTCGAGTTCGGCC
>NZ_RZPW01000066.1:0-14247 GCF_003998455.1 Mesorhizobium sp. M7A.F.Ca.CA.001.08.2.1
GGCCATACGTCGGCCGAAATGACCCGCCGCTACCAGCGGCGCAGGGACCGGTTTCGCGTCAATCTCACCAGGGCCAGTGGACTGTAGGCCCCCTCCCCTGGCGGATCGGTCTATCGCCAAGACAGCTGATCCCTCGGCAGCCGACCACTGGGGTCGAATACAGCCACCTTGTGCGGGAGATCGGGGCCCCAGTTCCAAAGGACCAGATTGCGATCCTCCATCTCGGCCCCCGGCGCGAAGCTCGGAACCACGATGCCGGCAACATTTCGGGGTTGCAACCGCTCATAGATGGACCAGGACGCTGGACGTTCTCCGTTGCTGAGAGCCGTCGCCCAGGCACAGGCCATCTCTTCGAGCGTCACAGAAAACTCTCCTCTCCGCTCTTCCGTTGTCAGATCCGCGATGTCGTCACAATCGATCTCATAGGAGCAAAACACGCAGGGATCGATCCGCTGTGCGAAGCCCTGGTTGGCTTCCTTGATCGCTGTCATGATGGTCAGCGCCAGATAGAGCGCCGGCACGCCTTTGGGATTGAATCGAGCCCCTCGGATCGCCGCTCCTTCGCCGGAAGTCGGCTTGAATGCCCAACGTGGATCATGTGCGCGGTAGCAGGTTCCGACGAACCTCACGCAAACCCGCCAACGGCCATGTGATCGAGATAATCACGGACCGCTGCTGCCTTGCCGTCCTTCACCAGCGCCTCAGCGGTGCGTCCCCCAAATGCCGGAAGCGGCTGAGCCCGATACCAGGCCATCGCCTGCTCCTTGCCACCCGCCCATTCCGTCACTCGGCTGATGATCTCGAGCATTTCTCGCAGACGCCCCTGGGTCTTTACCGTGGCGCTACGCTCTGACCGATAAAGCGTCTCGCGTGCAAGACCTGCAGTCTGGGCCAACTGGCCTTTGGACATGCCAAAACCGTCCGCGACCTGCCCAATCGCAATCTTCCCATTCCGGTCCATGTAGGACAAGATGAGAGGTCCATTCTGCTCGGCTATCTTGAGTGCCTGGCCCATGGTGTTCATCCTACCATATCGGGAGTCATATTTCGTGTGCAGAAGATATGGCACTTGTAGACTGTTTTCAAGAACGAACCCGTTCAGTGGCCGCGCCGCAAACCCCGCCGACAGGTGGGAATGTGCCAGGCCACCTCAACAGCACCGGTCACATCCTTACGCCGCTGCCCCGCGATATCTTGCCGCTCATCCGGTCATCCGTGCTGACGCGCCATTGGCTTTCAGCGCCGCCATGAGCATAGGTCCAACAGAAAACTCACCCGCTTTTGCCTTTTCGGTCAGCACGCGCAGATAACCGCCAGCCGAGTTGATATGCTGCGCTCTTTGCAGAATGCAGGCGATCACGATCGCGGCAACTTCCTGGCCCATCACATGGCAAGCCTCCTCATAGGCTGAAGGCGACACGCCAAGGTATCCTCGCACCTGGGCGGCGGTCATCATCAAGTCGCGCCAGCTTCCGATCCCGTTGACGGCATAGTCGGCAATATCGGGACAGGCCCGCAGCACCAGTCCAATCGGGTAGCCTTTCGGCTTCTCGGGGGGGTGGGATGTTGGCTCGGCCTCCGCCCTGCTTTTTTCGAAAGCCGGTTCAAATACAAAAGCGGAGTCTGTGTTTGAATCAGATTGCTGCCGCTCATTATGGGACTCATTGCCGCTAGGATTCTTGGCATTTGTGAAGCTTTCCAGCATCTTGTTGACCGCTTCGTGCAGCTCTACCAGCTCGGCGACGACCCCTTCCAGCTCCGACAGGCCTGCCCGGCGTGGAATTGCGTCCACAATGGCCCGGAACCGCTTCCACAGCGTTCCCCAGTCCCCGGGCACATCCTCCTCGACAGCGGCCTCGATCAGCTTATGGATGTCGCGGCGGTGCAGCGTGATGCGCTCCCGCATCAGTCTGAGCGCCCGACCGTCGGCTCGAACCTGGTCGGCCGCCTGCTGAAACTCCGCTGCCCTGGTGATCAACGGGGCCAGGGAGAAGCCGAAGGCCTCCACCACAGCCCCGCCCGGCCCTTTGCGGGCAAATCTTTTGCCGTTGGCGCTGTCCCTGCGGATGATGAGGCCGCAACTTACCAGTTCCGCCAGGTTCCTGCGCAGCGTGGAATCGGCCATGCCGTGCGCCCGCAGCGATAGCTGAGCGTTGGACGGAAAGACCATCAACCCGTTTTCCTCGCTGATCTGGTCGTCTGGATAAAACGTCAAAAGCCCGCTGAGCACCGCCAGGGCGCGATCGCCGACGCCGACAATCGACTTGCCCTCGCACAGCCACCGATAAACCTGCCATTTCTCGACGACAGACCCCTGAGGTATCTGCCTTGACGCCGTGTTGGCTTTCACCAACGCAAGCGTCATCGGCCGCCGCCCGAAGGGCGTCGTCGCAAACCCACTCTCCATTTCCCTCACCTTTCAATCAGGCAAAAGAAATCTGCTCGCCGAAATGGCGCCACGACTCTTGACAGTGATTCGGGGAAGTGCGATTCTCAGCTTGCTACAGACGAGAAGGGCTTCCGCGACGGCGACGTTCGGGGGCCTTTTTCTTTTGCGGTTTCAGTCTCCTGTTTTCTTGGCTGTTTCCGATTGCCGAAAAGCCTCGAAAAGCTCGTCCAGCCGATCGGTTATGAACGCTCCGAACGGCGAGGCTTCCTTGGCCTTCAGGGCAAGCGTAAACACTTTTCCTGTGTCGGTGATCTTGGCTCGCACGGATCTGTCGTGCGGTGCCCAAGCCTTTTCCTGTGTCTTCGATGCTGCTGGCGCGCGTTTTGCCGGCGCGCTCATGAAGTCGAACAGACGCGCAAATCGTGCGTCACTGCCTGACGTGGCGAACTCTGGACTTGCCACATAGTCGGCCGCCCTGCCCGCGCTATCCGGATGCTCCATGAGCTTGGCGAGCTGCCACCACCGGTCCCGACCAACAGTCTTGGCGGCGCCAATGGCCACAATGACTGGCTCTGGAATGTTGCTGGTAACAGAACGCATCTTCGAGAAGGTCGTGTCATCGAGCGCCAAAGCCGACTTCACCGTGTCGGGCGTGTGGCCGCGCTTGAGAATGCGATCGGCAAACAGGGTCCTTTCGATGAAGGACAAATTGGCCCTTGCGGCGTTCTCTTGGCCCTGGGCAATAACATGATCCTCATCGCCCATCTTCTTGACGACCGCGCGTACTGGCCGTCCCAGCTGGCGGGCAACCTTGACGCGCCGATGCCCGAAGACGGTCTGAAAGCGACCGGAGAGCTCAGGATGAGGCCTGACCAGGATCGGAGAATCTTGTCCTCTTTCCCGAATGGCCGCAAGCAACTCCTGATATGCCTCATCGTCTTCGTCCAGGCGATCCGAAACGAAGGAGGTGTCCACAAATGCCGGATCGAGATCCACGACCGAGCTCTTGGAGAGCTCCTCGAAGGATTGCATGATGGAGCGCGACGCCCCGCGAACGGCATACCCGGATACGTCCTTCGCATCAGCCACTGCCGTCGCAGGGCCCAACACACTGCCGAAAATGTCCCTGCGTGCCATTTAACCGCCTCCAATCGCGGTTAGCGATTTGATTTCAAAGACAAAATTTCCAGTTTTTACTGCCGTAAACTTCGCCGTCATGACCGTCCCCACGCACGATGGATCAGCGTCGCGATTTCAGCATTGACCGCATCGAGGGATTCCAGTGCACGGTCGTAGGTGGAACGGGTAAAGGCCGACTTCTCCACCTCGTAGAGCGTCTGCTTGGTGAGACCCGCGTCCGAAATCGCCGTCGACTTCAACATCGGATTCTCCAGGATCTGGCCGGCAAGCATGGACTGCATGAAGCCTACCATCTGCGCCTGCGGGATATCCGTCGGCTCGTAGCGTGTGATCAGATATCGAAACCAATCGAGCTCGATTGCCGCACCGGCGGCCTTGATGGTTTTCAATATGCCGCCGAGCATGAGCAGGAACTGGCTCATAGACATCAGGTCGAGCATCTGCGGATGAACTGTAATGAGAACCGACGTCGCCGCCGACATGGCCGTCAACGTCAGGTAGCCAAGCTGGGGCGGGCAATCGACCACGACAACGTCATAGCGATCGTCGACCTCCGTTAACGCCTTCGCCATGCGCGTGAAGAACTGGCGCCCGGCATTTGACGTCTTATCCTGCATGGCGAGGGGCGTGTCGTATTCGTATTCCTGCAATTCGAGATTGGCGGGGATGATATCGAGACCTGGAAAATTCGTCGGAAGGATTACGTCCGCAATCGAGCGGCGTTCGTCATCGTAACGAATCGCCTCATAGAGCGAGAGGTTGTTATCAAGTTCCGGCTGGAAGCCATGCAGGGCCGACAGTGAGGCTTGAGGATCGAGATCGATTGCAAGAACACGGTGGCCGGTCAAGGCCAGATGCTGGGCGAGGTGGGCGGCAGTCGTTGTCTTGCCACTGCCCCCCTTGAAGTTGACGACAGCAACGACCTGGAGCTTGTCGCCGGACTTGCGGTGCGGGACATACTTCTTGACTTCGGTCCTGCCATGCTGGTCCAGGAAATGGCGCAGCTCAAGCATCTGCTGGGCAGTGTAGGACCGGCGTCCCGATGGGATCTGCTCGGGCAGGGGGCCCTTGCCCTCCAGATGAAGGCGCTTCAGATTGTTCTGCGAGACACCAAGATAGTGAGCGACTTCTGCCATCGAAAACGAACGCAGCGTCTTCGCCGCATCGGGGGGAAATTTCTCCATCCGAAGCTGGTTAAGGCGCCGTGATATCTCAGCACCCTGCTCGAGGATTTTCTCATCGAACTCGAAGCTCGGTAGCCGCATGGCGATATTCATTCTCGTCGAAAACCTGAATTGGCGCTTTTTGCGATGAAATTATTCAACAAGCGCCATTAAGCTCCGATTCGGAAAGCCCGGCAAGAAGTTTTAGGTTAACAGAAGGTGAACAGCACTAGCGGGCTTCCTTGCGGCCGATTCCTGCTGTCGTCGGATAATGGCGGGTTGTCGTTCGACTGGAACTCTCCCGCTCATCTGGCTAAACGCCTGGTTTTTCTGACACAAAGAGCAGTCTTTACGGCAGTAAAAACCGCCCCATCAGCGGAGCGGCTTAGGGGAGGGGAGGGCGCTTCCACCCGCTCAAGGCGGTAGGCGGGCTCGCTTTGCCGGCTGAGGCTTGGTCGAAGGCATCAAAAGCAATGGCCGACCTCCTCCATCATGACGAGACGCAAACGTCCAAAGCTCGGACCGACCCCAATTCGTCTCTAGCGGCCTCAAACGATATTCGCTGACATAGGGTAGGTCAGCGTGCCTCCTGCAGGTGCGTTTGCATGCGGAGGTCAACCGTTACCCGACTGAAAGCCGATCGCTGGAGACCGCAGTTCGCGCACCATCGTTTTGAGCGGTGCGGGCGAGCGCCCGAAACTTCCTTTATCTGCTCGCCAAGGGAGCGTTCGCAACCGACGAGGGTGCCACCCGAGCGTTGATAGCAGACGCTTGGTGATGAAATCCGGCCTGAGGTAGAAACCGAATTTGTCGGCTCGGGAACAACGATGCCAAGACCATCATTCCCGGCTCTATGGTGTCACTCTTGGCCCTTGAGGTCGCTGTCGCCGTAGGCTGCCGCGGACACCGTTGAACAGCTGATCTCGGGAAGGGGAGGGGGGCTCATCTTCAAGCGGGGTCGGAGGCTTGCCAACGCGCTGTTGGGTGGATTTCATCTCCTGAACGAATTTCATGGAAATCAGCTCATCGACAAGATCCGAACTGGCCTGCTTCATTGCGATTGTAGATGGCATTCATCAGTGAGCCAATGATGACCCGGGCGAGGTCCGGATGGTTCTCGAGTGTGTTGAGTCGACGTTGATGAAGATGTCGATTTTGCCCGCTGCAACCTCGTCGGTCGCAAACTTCTGCCCGAGACGAGCGCGGCGTAGCTCTCGTAGGACAGCCAGTGCGTTTCCCTGGATGCGGCCCCATAGAATGTCTCCGGTGTCATGTTGATGAAGCGGGCGACGTTTTCGCGGACAAATGCGCCTGGCGACGAGTCGCAATCCTGCAATCGGGTCGCAGTTTTGGTTCCGGAACCCATTGCGTCACGCCGCGCAGCAGTGGTTCGACGACGTCGCATGGAGTGGGTGTCGGCTGAACATGACACCGAGCTATCCGCTTGGCCTTCGCCGAATCGAAGCAATTCAGCACGAGCCCAGAGTCGGTGACATCGCCTTATCTGTCCGCCCCGGTCGCAGGCCTCCGACCTTGCGGTTGTGCGCGGCTATCTCCCGCGAGGTCTGTGCGCCCGCGGAGCCGGTCCGCTTTGGGAATTCCGAACTTCGCACAATCTATTCCGAGGGTAGGATCATCACAGCCTTCGTCGGCGGTGTGGTTCCTCCGGGCGACGGCTTCCTTCACTCCAGATTCCCAGGTTCATATGACTCACGCTGGACGGGTTCAGGTCGACGGCATTCTCGGCCTTGCAAGGCCTATCCTCACTTTCATGCTTGAAGCGCTGCATTCGCTTGGTTTCATCACCGGCGGTGTGGCCGCTGGCGCGATCGGCTGCAGCGGAAATCCGCTCGCCCTTTGGCAGCCCTGGCTTGCCTGGGTCGGGCAGCGCAGCGGGGCGAGGGCACATGTCTGTGCCACTCCTGTGGTCGAGGTCGAGGGCGTGAAGGTTGCGCCGCTGATCTTTTACGAGCAGCCCATCGATCGTCGTCCTTGCCATCCAAGAGGCGGGCCGCGCGAGCCTGGGCATCTCTGTTCGGTCTCTATCCAGCCCAATTGATCGTTGACAGAGGCGCTCTGGGAGCCTAGCGTATCCGACTGGTATAACAGGTATGCCACATGATCGGAGTTCTGATCAAACCGCGGAAGCTTTCGGAGGAGGTTGCAGCGCACCTCGAGCGGATGATCCGCAAGGGAGAGCTGGTCGAAGCCGACCGGCTCCCATCCGAGCGGGAACTCATGCGGCAGTTCGGGGTCGGGCGCCCTTCAATCCGCGAGGCCCTGCTGCATCTGAGCAAGATGGGGCTTGTCGAGGTGAAATCCGGCGAGCGCGCCCGCGTCACTCGGCCAACCCCCCAATTCGTGATCGACGCCCTCTCGGGGCCGGCGCGCCACATGATTTCGGCCCCTGGCGGGGTTCATGACTTCCAGAGCGCGCGTTTGTTTTTCGAAGTCGGGCTTGCCCGCAACGCCGCCATCAATGACACGTCAGAGGATATTGAGGGCCTCAAGGAGGCGCTCGAAATCAACCGGCAGTCGATCGGGGACCTGACGCGCTTCGAGCGCACCGATGTGGACTTCCACTACGTGCTGGCGGTGATCACCCGCAATCGTATCTTCACAGCCATTCACGCGGCGTTGGCCGAATGGCTGCTGGAACAGCGGCGCACAACTTTGGCCAAAGGTGAAGACCGAAAGGCCTACGAGGCTCATCGCGAAATCTTTGATGCCGTCGCCGCGCGCGATCCAGACGCCTCCGAAGCGGCTATGCGCAGGCATCTGGAATATGTCTCCAGACGCTATCTTGAAATTGCGGGTGGCAAGGGATGAGCGGCTTCGTGGTCTGGGTCGATTTCCGCCTCAAGCCGGGTGCCCGGGGCAGATTCCGAGAGCTCGTGGACGCCAACGCGACCGCGTCGGTACGCCGCGAAGCCGGCTGCCGCCGCTTTGATGTGACGCAGGCGCGCGGCGAGCCCGACCGGGTCCTGCTCTACGAGATTTACGACAGCGAGGCGGCATTCAAGCTCCACTGCCGGACAGCCCATTTCGAGGAATTCAATTCGCAGAGCGCGCCGCTCGTCGACACCAAGCTGGTGACGATCTGCGACCTTGTTGTCGAAGCTTCGTCTTGAAGAACGCATAGGCGCAATGCGCCCCTTGTGGGCGAACGGGAGGGAAGTTCATGTCGGAGCCAAGTCTCAAGGCGCTAGCGTCTCACAGACGCGTCAAGCTCGGGACCCTTGTCGCCGAGTTCGCGACGCCGGGGATAGGCCACATCCTGAAGTCCGCTGGCTGTGACTTCGCCTTTTTCGATATGGAGCATTCGGGCTTCAGCCTGGAAACGGTCAAGAGCGCGATCCGCTATTTCGAGGCGGCCGACCTGCCGGTTATGGTGCGTGTGCCATCGCAGGACTACCATTTCCTCGCCCGCGCCATGGATATGGGGGCCGAAGGATTAATCGCGCCGATGGTGAGTACCGTCGAGCAGGCGCAGCACATCATCAGTTCCATGAAATACCATCCGGCTGGCGCTCGCGGCGTGGCGCTGCAGATCGCGCATGACCGTTACCGTCCGGGCTCGGTTGCAGATAAGTTCGAGGCGGCCAACCAGCGCTCGGTGTTCATCTGCCTGATCGAGACCGCCGACGGCGTCAAGAACATCGACGGCATTGCGGGATTGGACGGCGTCGATTGTCTGTGGGTCGGTCACTTTGATCTGTCGGTCTCGCTCGGCATTCCCGGCGACTTCGCGCACCCGACCTTCATCGCCGCGATGGCCAAAATCGTTTCCGCCGCCAAAAGGCACAACAAGTCGCTCGGGCGCCTGGTGCCCAACGTCCAGCAGGGCCACGAGTTCTACGCACAAGGCTTCGACTTCATTTGTTATTCGGGCGACGTCTGGATACTGCACGACGCGATCGCCGACGCGGTCTCCAAAATCCGGGCCGGGTGCCAGTAAGAACGGAGGAGAGAATGGGCGACCTAAAGTTCAAGGTGGCGCTTTCCGGTGATTTCCGCATGCCGGACGGCTCGCTGACCTATCCCGACTTCGACCTGGAGCCTCTGCGCAAGGCGCCAGGCCTCGAGATGACATTCCTGGAATCGAATAACCCGCTTCGCGCCGACCAGCTTGAGGACTTCGATGCACTGATCCTTCTCACTCATCGCTTCGTTTCCACGAGTGTCCCCAAGAGCGGTCGGCTGGCCGTCGTTGCCCGCTTCGGCGTCGGCTACGATACTGTCGACGTCGAGGCCTGCACTGCCGCCGGCATCGCTCTGGTCATCACGCCCGATGGGGTAAGACGGCCGGTCGCCGTATCCGTCATCACCTTTATGTTGGCACTCACCGGCAAGCTGTTCACGAAGGACGCCCTCACCCGTAAGGGACCTCATGGCTTCCAGGAGCGCTCCCAACATATGGGTGTCGGGCTCGTGGGGCGTACGCTGGGGTCGCTCGGCATCGGCAACATAGGCGCCGAAGTTTTTCGCCTGGCAAAGCCCTTCGATATGAGATTCATCGCCCATGACCCATTTGCAGACAAGAAGGTCGCTGCCGAACTAGGCGTGGAGCTGGTCGGACTGGAAGATCTGTTTCGTCGCGCCGACGTGCTGTCGGTAAGTTGTCCGCTGACGCCTGACACGCGCCATCTCGTCAATGCCGAGCGGCTCGCCCTGATGAAGCCTACTGCTTACCTGATCAATACAGCGCGCGGCCCGATCGTCGACCAGGAGGCGTTGGCACAAGCCCTGCGGGAGCGTCGTATCGCCGGCGCCGGTCTCGACGTGCTGGAGCAGGAGCCGCCGGATGCTGACGATGCAATCCTCAAACTCGACAACGTCATCCTTGCGCCGCACGCATTGTGCTGGACCGACCAGTGCTTTGCCGGCAACGGCGCTGCAGACGTCAAAGCGGTAATCGAGGTTCAACATGGTCGCGAGCCGCGCGGTGTGGTCAATCGCGAGGTGCTTTCGAGCGAGCGGTGGAAGGATAGGCTGGCCGTTTTCGCGGGCCGCTTCGGAAGCTAGGAGTGCGAGAATTTGGCGCGCCGCCGCGGCCATTGCGGGGGCCTTACGGGAGGAATGCTCGACCGCCGCGCCTGCGGACGAGTGAGCAAATGAGAAAACGGGAGGACCAAGCACTATGAACGATCGTGAAAAACGTGACTTTCAGGCCGGTCTCGAAGCAGAGGTCGACGCCTTCATGCGTGGCGAAACGACCCGCCGGAATTTCATAACCCGCTTCGGCCAGATGACCGGTATGTTGGCAGCGTCTGCACCCATTTTGGGTATGATGACCGATTGGGCGCTGGCGCAGCAGAAGCTCGAACTGGCCGACGCCACGTCGCCGCTGGGACAGGCGCAGGCCGCTGCGCTGAAAGCATCTAAGGAAGGACCGGCGGAGGGCTCCGCCTTCCGCGCGGTCGAGGCGGCCAAGGCGCATGCGGGCGTCACGATCAACATGACCTACGAGGCAGGCCTGCAGGCGCTCGATCCACGCAATTTCAGTGGGCCGATGTGGGAGCAGCTTACGGGCATGAAGTCGAATGTGGTCGAACTGTCGAATCCCGATCAATACTCCAAGGCGGTCGCCGAGCACATTGCCGGCTCAGGCGCCTATGACGTGCTCGACATCTCGCCAGCCTGGACACCGTCGCTCGCCGATGGCGGCGTCATCGCACCTCTCGACGACTATATCGCCAAATATATGAACCCTGCAGACCTCGAGGACTATCATCCTCTCTACAAGGCGCTGCCGACCTACAAGGGAAAGATCTGGGGCTTCTTCGACGACGGCGACATGTTCGCTCTCTACTACCGCAAGGACATCTTCGAGGATCCGAAGATGATGGAGGCCTACCAGACCAAGTTCAACGCGAAGCTCGGACCACCGAAGACCTGGGAGGAATATGCTCAGATCGCCCAATTCATCACCGACCAGATGGCACCGAAGGTTTATGGTGCAGGCCACTTCCGCAAGGCGGGCAGCCCGGGCAATCAGTTCGACTTTCTGCAGCAGTACCGTGCCAACGGCGGGAAACTGTTCGGCGACGACATGAAGGCCGGCTTGGTGTCGGATGCGGGCGTCAAGACGCTGACGAACATGCTCGCGGCCAACAAGGCCTCGATCCCCGGTAACAACGAGCTCGACGCCGTCTCCCTTTGGGCGGCATTCCTGACGGGGAAGGTTGCGATGATCTATTCCTGGCCTCCAAGCGGCCGGATGGCGGCGAACTATTCGCAATCCGCCACGGCGATCAACTTCATTCCCCAGTCGCAGATCGCTGGCAAGGTTGGCTATGCCGTCGTGCCGGGCAATCCGGAACATGCCACCGGCTACAACAAGGCGCTGTCGGCGGATTCGCCCAATCCGGAGGCGGCGTATCTGTTCATGCAGTGGGCCTGCTCGCCTCCCGTCTCACTGGCGCGCTGCATGTTGCCCTATGCGCTGCGCGACCCATACCGCATTTCGCATTTCAAGTCGGAGCTCTATGGAGCACTGTTCCCGAGCGCCAAGGAGTACCTGGCCAACCTCAACAACTCGGCGAATGTCGGCCTGCTCGACCCGATCATGCCAGGTGCGCAGGACTATTTCTTGAGCATCGACCGCATGTGCACCGCAGTGTGGGCTGGTGCGGATCCGAAAGCATCGCTGGAAACGGCGGCCGCCGAGTGGAACGAGACGACCGATCGGCTCGGGATGGAGTCGCAAAAGGCATTCTACACCGAGTTCCTGAAACTGCCCGGCGCCACCGCTGACAACACAGTGGAGAAGCTTGGCATGGCAGTCACCCTCTGAGACTCGCCTGGAGGGGAGCCGGGTTTCTAGCACCAGACCGGTGTTGCGGGCGCTTCGCTCGCAACACCCTGGCTCAACCGCGTGGCGATCTTTGGAATAAATCGATGCCGCACACCACCACGATCAGTCGCATGACGACCACCGGCGCCCCGCCTCGGCTTTCGACCCTCGCACAGTGGGCGGACCGCCACTTCAAATGGCTTCTGGTCGCGCCCGCGGTGCTGTTGATACTGGCGCTGTCGATCTATCCGCTGCTGTTCTCACTGGTCGTGTCCTTCATCAACTACGACTTCCAAGTGCCAGGCCACGCCTTTGTCGGCTTGAAAAACTTCGAGCGGGTGGTGTTCGATTCCGTGGCACGGTGGTCGCTCTTGCTGACGGCCTGCCTGTCGAGCATCAGCGTCGCCATCGAATTCGTGCTGGGCCTTCTGGTGGCGCTCACCATGGTGCGCAGCTTTCCGGGGCGCGGTGTCGTCATGTCGATCCTGATCGTGCCGCTTTTCATCAGCCCGGTGATAGTCGGCCAAGCGTGGACGCTGCTGCTTCAGCGGCCTTTCGGGCCAACCAACTACATCCTGACGCAACTGTTGGGGCAGGAGGTGACGATCGGCTGGATGACCGAGCGCCCATGGCTTTATGTCTCGCTGATCATCGCTGATGTCTGGCAGTGGACTCCGTTCATGTTTGTCGTCCTGCTCGCCGGGCTTACCGCAATCCCTCCGAACCTCTACGAGGCGGCGGAACTCGACGGCGTCAATGCCTGGCAGGCCTTCTGGGCGATCACGCTGCCGCATCTCGGGTCTATGATGCTGCTGGCGTTGACCTTCCGCCTGCTTGACGCCATCCGAATGTTCGATACCATTTTTATCATGACCGGCGGCGGCCCGGGTACGCAAACCTACACGGCTTCCTACTATCTCTACACGGTCGGCTTCACCCAGTTTCATCTGTCGCAGGCGACGGCCGGAAGCTGGCTATTCCTGATTTTCACCGCGCTGGTAGTGACGCTGCTGGTGCGGCGGCTCTTGAAGGTGGAGCCGGTCTGATGGCCGCCGTCGCGCCCGCCCGCCGCAGGAAACGCCGGTCGGTGCCGATCGGTCGCATGCTGCTGCTCGGCTTCTTCCTCGTGTTCGTGCTGTGGCCCCTCTACTGGATGTTCAACACCTCGATCAAGCCGAGCGACGACTACCTCACCGTGCCGCCCGTCTGGTTCCCTGCCGAGCCGACCCTTGTACACTACAAAGCTGCGCTGTTCGCTTATCGCGGCCTCGACGGGCTCATCAACAGTCTGATCATTTCGCTGTCGGCCACCGTGCTTTCAGCGTTGTTGGGCACGCTGATGGCTTATAGTCTGGCGCGCTACAACACGGGCGGCCAGCACCTGTCTTTCTGGGTGCTGTCACAGCGCTTCCTGCCACCAATCGGCATCGTCCTGCCGGTATTCCTTATCTATCGTGGCGTCGGGCTGTACGACACCCATATTGGTCTGATCATCGCCTACACGGTCTTCACGCTGCCGGTGTCGGTGTGGATGATGTTCGCGTATTTCCGCGGCATGCCGAAGTCGATGGAGGAGGCGGCCCTGGTCGATGGCTGCACGCGTTGGGAGGCGTTCTGGCGCGTTGCCGTGCCGCTTGCCGCCCCGGGCATCGTCGCGGCGGCCGTCTTCGCTTTCATCGCTTGCTGGACGGAGTTCTTCTTCGCGCTCATTTTGACCAGTCGAACTGCGTTCACGCTGCCAACCGTATTCCGCTCCTTCATCGGCTTCCAGGGCGCGCAATATGGTGAAGCGGCGGCCCTGGCCATTGTTTCCCTCGTGCCATCCATCGCTCTGGGAGTCCTTGCTCAACGACATCTCGTGCGCGGGCTGACGCTCGGCGCCGTTCGCGGATAGAAAGAGGCAGGCATGGCTGAAGTCAGGATCACCGGCTTGCACAAGCGCTACGGCGCCTTCCATGCGGTGCGCGGCATTGACCTCCACATTCGCGACGGTGAGTTCACCGTTCTGGTCGGCCCGTCCGGATGCGGCAAGAGTACCCTTTTGAGGACGATTGCAGGACTGGAGGAGAGTTCGCAAGGCACGATCGAGATTGGCGGCGAGGTGGTCAATGACTTGCGGCCGCGCGATCGTGACGTGGCGATGGTGTTTCAAGACTATGCGCTCTATCCACATATGAGCGTGGCGAAGAACATCGGCTTCGGTCTCAAGGCGCGCAAGATGCCGAAGCCCGAGGTAGAGGCGCGCGTTGCCGAGGCTGCGCGTATGCTCGGCATCATCCCCTTGCTCGGGCGATTTCCACGCCAGTTATCCGGTGGGCAGCGTCAGCGCGTCGCCATCGGCCGCGCCATAGTCCGCAACCCCCGCATCTTTCTGTTCGACGAGCCGCTGTCCAATCTGGATGCCCAGCTTCGCGACGAAATGCGCGGCGAGATCAAGCGCCTTCACCAGGACATCGCCACGACGATGATCTACGTCACCCATGACCAGATCGAGGCGATGACACTGGCTGACCGCATCGTGCTGATGCGCGACGGGTTGATCGAGCAGCAGGGCGCGCCACTCGAACTGTTCGAGCGCCCCGCCTCGATCTTCGTCGCGGGCTTTCTCGGTTCCCCACGCATGAGCTTCCTGCCGGGCACGCTGGCTTTGGACGGGAGCGCCGCCGCCATCCGGCTGGCCGATGGTCTGCTGCCGATCGCCCCCGGGCGGACTCTAAATGGCGCTATAGATGGGCAGTCGGTGCTGCTCGGGCTGCGCC
>NZ_RZPW01000670.1:0-3481 GCF_003998455.1 Mesorhizobium sp. M7A.F.Ca.CA.001.08.2.1
CACTTCGACATAGTGGAAGCGCAGGTTGAGCCGCCCGGCTATTTTCTGCCAGAGGTCGATGCTCAATCCCGACCAGCTGCCGTCCTGCAGCTTGAACGCAAAAGGCGGCGCCTGTTTTATCCCGACCGAGATCTCTTTTGCCGGCGAGGCCGAGGGGGAAGCCAGGTCGGGAGAAGTCTGATCGGGCGAAGTCTGGGCAAGCGTGACCCCGGCTCCCACACACGCGACGATGACAATGAGACCCAGCGCCATCGTCCACGAAGCAACTCTTCTCAACGGCAACGACTCCCAGCGACCGGTCCGCCGCTCGATCGTCGCGGCTTTCGAAGGGTAGCCGCCGTGCCCTCCTCCGTCCACCAGCGATGTCGTTGCTGAAGCGGCCGCGCCACACCGACCCCGAATTGCGCGAAAACAAGCAGTTGGAACAATTTCGCGATTCAAATCCTGAAGCGCTTCGCGCAACGAGGGATCCCGTGAGGACAGGCTTGCGGCGCCGAAGACGAATTCGCGCCAACCTCACTTCCTGCCTTGCGGATGGATCGTCTCACCACGCTTCAGCATTGCCACAAACGTCTCGATCTTCCTCTTGCGCCCAGCCTCGGTCTTCATGTTGTGAATGCGGAAGGCGAGCGCGAAGCGGTTTTGCGCGTTGAGTTTTTCAAGCATCGCCTTCGCAGCGGGTTCGGCGTCTATGGCTGCTTGCAAATCATCGGGAATTTTCATCTCCTTGCCGCTGCCATAGGCGCGCGCCCAGCGCCCGTCCGCCTTCGCCGCTTCGACCTGTTTGAGCCCATGCTCGGTCATGCGGCCCTCCTCGACCAGCCGCGCCACATTGTCGATGTTGATCAGGCTCCAGATGCTCTTCCTGCCGCGCGGCGTGTAGCGCTGCAGGAAGCTCTTGTCGTCCAACCCTTTGCGCACCGCATCGATCCAGCCGAAGCACAGCACCACGTCGATGGCTTGCTTGGGGGTGATCGATTTCAATCCGGACCCCACCTTGTGCATCTTGATCCAGACTTCGGCTTCCGTGACGTGGTGCTTGCTCAGCCAGGCGTAGAAGCCGGCAGGATCCGCAAATTCATGAACCTTGTCGGGATCGACCTTGATCGGCGCCATCAGTCGGCCTGTCCGTTCGATGCTGTTGCCGCTCGCGTCATCGCTCTCACTGTCGTCCTGCCTCCGGCATCATGCCCATCGTCATTGGCCAGCATCGTGGCATGAATTGCTGTCAGTTTCCGGCAGCAGACTTGGCAGGCGCGCACGGCGTTCCTTCGCGCCCCTCGGCCCGAACATTTTTCTTCCCGCCCCCCTGTAGAAAGTCCCGGAATACCTGCCATGCTCGTGCTCGGGCACGCCGTCTCGCTCCCGGGGGAATACGCCATGAAATCTCTGTTGCTCGCCTTTGTGTTGTTTCTCCCCACGGCCACCCTCGCCGAGCCGATCGAAACCCGGAAGATCATCACGGCTGTGACTGGCGATTTCAATGGCGACGGCGCCGTCGATCTTGCCATGGTGGTGGAGACCGAACCCGGCCATCCGATGGACGTCCACTTCTTCCTCAGGGACAAGGAGCACAATTACCTCAAACCCGTCGAGATCGTGCACGAGCAGATCCAAGGGGAATGGAACGGCTACGAGCGGGCGGGCTACGAGAACTCCGACACCGAGCCGGAACTGACGATGCTGCCCAACGGCTCGATCAAATTCTACCTGCCAGCGATGGAGATCGGCAGCGAACGGACCGACATGACGCTGACCATCGCCTGGCGCAATGATGCCTTCATCGTCGCCGGCTTCGCCTATGACCACTATGACTATTTGAAGGAGAATGCCGAAAGCGCCTGCGAGTACAATGTGCTGACCGGCAAAGGCACCAGCAGCGAAAAGCAGCCGGACGGCAGCACCAAGCACAGGACCGTCTCGGTCGAAGGCCAGACCATCGCCTTCAAGGACTGGAACCCCGGCACCACCTTCAGCGCTTGCGGCGCGTGATCGACGCCTCTTCGACCGACTTCAGCTTGGCGGCGGCGCTGCCGGCGTCAGCCCGTGGCGGCGCATGATATCCATCATCCCAGCCTTGTCCGGCGGACCGCCGGCGGCGGCGTGGAACATGGCGAATATCTCACGGAAATAGTCCGGACCGATCGCCGCTGGTGTGACGACGCACAGCGCTTTCGCATCCGCGCTGCCATTGTTGTCGAAGCGATGGACTGCGCCGCGCGGGATGCACAGCGCTTCTCCCGGTCCGACCTCGATCGGCTTGCCGTCGACGGTCCAGGTCAGCACCCCTTCAATGCCGTAGATCGTCTCTTCGTAGTGATCATGGCTGTGCGCCGGCGCCAGCAGGCGCAGTCCGCTGGCAACCCTCAACTCAAAGGCGGCGATGCTGCCGTTCGAACTGTCGCCCGTCACCAGGAAGCGAATCGACAGCCCCTTGTCGCCGGTCTCATTGGCTGGATTGACCTGAAGATTCATGACCGACATTGCGCAAAGCCCTCCGGTAAATTACATTTACTCGCTATCAGTAAACTCAATTTACCGGATCGTCAATGCCCACCTCAACGGAAGTTCTACAGACCAAGACCGAGAACCTGCTGATCGGCGCCCTGCTGCGCGTGCCGGCACAAGCGATCCAGCGGCGGCTGATCAAGGAGCTCAACGCCGCCGGTTTCGACGAATTGCGCCTGCCGCATATGGCGGTGTTGCAGTTTCCCGGACCGGACGGCGCGCGGCCCGGCACCATCGCCGAGCGTGCCGGCATGAGCAAACAGGCCATCAACCAGCTGCTCAGCAGTCTCGAAGGGTACGGCTACCTCGTCCGCTCCGACATTCCCGGCGATGGCGGTGCGCGCGTGGTGCGATCCACGGAACGCGGTCATGCCGCGTTCTGGAAAATGGTCGATATCCTGCGCGACATCGAGGAGGAATGGCGCACCGAACTTGGGCCGGAGCGCTTTGCCCAGCTGAAAGCTCTGCTGTTTGTCGTCTGGGAAAGTCCGCTGGTGCGCTGAGCCAGAGACGGCGCTCGTCCGCCCTGCTCCATCGGCCTTTCCGATGGCACTATCGGTTTCTTCCGTTTCCTTCTGTCGCGCCGAACTGCCAATTCCTGCCCTTGTCCATCCAAGCAAAGGCAGAGCGAAATGAGCATTTCGAAACAGAAAATCCTGATCGTCGGCGGCGGCTCCGGCATGGGCCTGGCGCTGGCCAGGCGCTGCATCGAGGCCGGAGCCAAGGTGATCATCGCCGGGCGCGGCCAAGACCGGCTGCGGCAGGCGCGCGAGGCGCTCGGCAATCCCGCCGGGCTGGAGACGGCCGTCGTCGACATCGCGCGCGAAGACCAGGTCTCGGCGCTGTTCGCAGCGATTGGCGGACTCGACCACATCGTCTGCACCGCAGCCGACATCGAAGGCGCCTACCGGCTGCTGCCGGAGCTTGACCTGATGGCGGCGCAAAAGGTGGTGGAGAGCAAGCTGTATGGCCC
>NZ_RZPW01000671.1:0-3463 GCF_003998455.1 Mesorhizobium sp. M7A.F.Ca.CA.001.08.2.1
AAGGCATGGCCCAGCCTGCAATCTTTGCCGATATGGCTGATCGAGATGAGGCTGTCAGAGAGGCGAAGCGTGCAGCCAAGGAGGCCATGCTCGACGGAATTGTCGATGGCGTGGACCCGACCAGTTGGGTGACGAAGGTTTACGACGAAGCAGGCTATCTCGTCGCCACTATCGGATTCCAGGATCTGGTCGCCGCGCCCAGGGATACCGAAGAGTTCAAGGAAACAGAGGAGCCAGGCGTCTTGCGATCGGGTTGAAGCCGGTTTCTCCGCTGTCGCCCTCGAGCCAGATGTTGCGGCCGCCGGGCAGATCACGCCGTGAACCCGAAAAAGGACCGTTTTCTGGCTGGTGCGGACAGCCTTTTTGTTTAATCTCCGAAAGACGCGCAGAGGCTGCAACACGGCTTCAGCCCACCTCGACGCTCTCGAGACGGGCGCGCGGGAGTTGAGATGCGATGCATAGAGACGCCTTCACCCCATCAGAACTTGCCCTGCTCAGTCGCGTCTTCGCACGCAGCAAAATCAAAAACGAAACCGCAACCGAGAAGGAGCGGCGCGCATCACGTATTCTGGCTTACTACCAGGCTGGGGTAACGGATGAGGATGAGCTAGAACTGCTTTCTCGCCAACCGCTCGGAAGGTGACGATTAGTCTTCCTTCTTCAGAGCTTCCGCCTCGTCTTTGAGCTTCGGCCAATCGGCGCCATGCCTGCGAAGCAGCGTTCGTGCCTGCTTGGGGTCAATTTCCGTGAGCTCGACCAGATGTTCGACCTCAAGGTCCTGGCCTTTCGCAACCCGGCTTGCCTCGTTCGCTTTTCGTTGCATCTCGACGACCCTCTGCTGAGACAACATGAACGAGCGCTGAGAGTGCGCGTTCCAGAACTTCATACAAAAATCGCGACATCGATTAAATCAGTCGGATTGCGCCACTGAGGCGGGCATGCCCTTCTGCTGCGGCTTTCCGATTTGTCCAATGTGGAGAACCCGAGCTGGTCGCAAATGGCGGCGGCATCTTCGTGCGTCAGTCCGGCCACGCGGCATTCGGTTTCGTCGCCGCTCCGTTTGGTGTGCCGGCGTTCGGCAGCGTTCTTTCGCAGCAAGTCCTATCGCACGTTATCTCATCAGCTTGATCTGAAGCGAGATGCTCAGCCTCAGTATCCTGTCGCCGTTTTCGTTCCGCACTTCAACAAATACTTGCTGCCCGTCCACCTCGGTCAGTGCATCTTTCGTAAGGTCGATAAGGCCTTCGAAGCCCACGCGGCGCACCTCCTCCAGACCGGCACATTCGATGCCGATTTCGTCCTGGATGACCACATCGTGATCGCCACTATCAAAGAAAAATCGTGCCATCCGAAAGCTTCCGTCACCACTAAGCTGCGGGGTTCCTTTGGTGCAGGTAGGTCGTTTCGAAATCACCTGCACGAGTGAGGCCGGGCCAATCAAGAGCCTGCACCCTTGGGCCTGTGGTGGCGATGAGGCCTCTACGTCGAAGTTCCTGAAGCATTCGGTTGACGTGGACTGTAGACAAGCCCAATGCATCGCCAAGTGCTGCCTGGGTAATGGGAAGATCCGCGGCGTGATCCTGGATGCGTCCAACCGAGCGCAAGCGAAAGATCAGTTCGCACAAGATGTGAGCCATGCGCGTATAGGCCTCTCGTCGTCCCACATTCGTTACCCATTCCCTGTAAATCGCTGCATCGATCAGCGTCGAGCGCCAAAAAGCCGTCGCGATTCGGGGATGCTGTTCGCAAATGGCTCGAAGAGCGTCATGTCGCATGAAGCCCAGTCTGGCTGCTGTCAGGGTCGTGAAATTGCAATCCATGACCGACAGATGCAGTCCATGCAGATCGGGAATGTCCCCAGCCACAAAGAAGGATGTAATCTGCCGTTTGCCATCGCCGGTAAGTTTGGTGGAACCGAGCAGGCCATCCAAAACCACGAACGAATTGACAGGGCGGTCACCCTCACGCACCAGGTCGTAATTGGCAAGAAAATCCTTCTCCTGAATTTGGATGTCTTTCAAAACATCAATATCGCCCTCTCGGAGATCCGAGATGCTCTGGAGCTTGCGGATAAGTACATCCGAGGATGAAGTGGGTGACAAAGTGGCTACCTAGCTGATGTTGGTTATCGAACTTGCATCCGCGTCAAAAGTTCCGGATAGCCGTAACGAGGCGCCGGACTGCTGGTCGGGAACTGGGAATTCAGGATGCCGAGGCAGGTCCTTGGCCGGGACTTCATTGCACGGGGCACAGGAGTGCTGCACACCCATAATCGAGCCCCTCGAGCAGCGCATTAACCTATGACATAGGCTGCGCTCGCAATGGTCGCTGCGACATCACATGAGGTGGTTGATCCGCCAAGGCCTGACGCTGCAACCTCACCTATGAGGGCCAGATGGCTCCGGCCAGGCATCAGGCAAAAGGCGTCTCACCTGAAGCGAGAAATCCGGCCTTGCAAATGGGCATCTCAACGAGCCCGCTTGAGGTGCGGCCGTGCAATGTCGCTACACGGTTGACGAGCGGCTATCTATTGGGGTCACTCATGGTTCATCAGGCGTCTCCAAAATCCGGCCTGGTGGGGAATGGAACTTTCTGCCGATCAGTGGGCTTTCGGATATGTCCTTCGGAAACGATGTGGAGAAATTGATGCGGAACCTTATACTGGCCTTCGCAGCACTTGCCCTACCCGCGTGCCAATCGGCTCCTGAACCGCTGCAATCCGCCGCTATCGAACCTGCTGCCATTCCCTCCCAATCCGCCTTGGATCCTGCCGTTGTTCCCCCCGGCCCGGCAATAATGGATCAATCCGTGGCAATCATTCCTCCTTCAAAGGGCGTTCCAACAAAGTACGCCGCTTTTTCGGGCAATTGGGTCGGGCGATTGGAAGGCACATATGAAGGTAAACTGTCTGTTCAATCTGTTTCTTCAAACGGAAAGGTGACCGTAACCTACGCATGGGGAATTCTGAGCGATGACAATCCGGGTGAGGCCGCGGGCGAAGGAAAAATTGTAGGGAATACGTTGAAGCTGGGGCGCCTCCCGAATGGCGCGGACGTCAGTTTTAGGATGATGCCCGACGGCACGCTGTCCGCAACCCATACGCTCGCCGGCCAGACCTATACGGGCATGTTCATCAGGCAGTGATCAAAGAAGATACGGCCGCGTTCCCGCGGTTTTTGATCCGAGCATCCCGCGCCCTTGGACCATCTCCCATAGCGGCCCTTGAAATGCCAGGCCCTGGCGTCATAGCCGCTACGTTCGAGGACCGTGGCGGCCCCGGACCGAAGCATTTCCTCAACATGGAGGTCAGGAGACCCGCCTGACCGCCCACGTCCCAAAACACACCACCGATGCCAATCCCCCATTAATTCTGAGGGGCTGCGGGGCGTTTCGGCGCGGCTTGCACGGGGTTCGCGCAGGTTCTGTTGGGACCCGGTTTGCGTACGTTATCGAAGGTGTGCGG
>NZ_RZPW01000672.1:0-3450 GCF_003998455.1 Mesorhizobium sp. M7A.F.Ca.CA.001.08.2.1
CCCCTATTCCCCTACTCCCCTATTCCCCTACGGCCAGGTCTCTGCCAGCCGATGTCGAGCAGGCCCAGCCGGCCAAGCTCCTTGTCCATTGCGCGAGCGACATCACGGCGCGCGCCGCCGATATCGCGCAGTTGGCGGTCGGAGAGATCCTCGACGTTCTGGTAGGCAGTATCGCGGCGGGGGAGGCGTATCGCGACCCGGGCGTGACGCAACCAGTCGAGGGTTTCGGCCAGCCAGTTCGGACGATGTGCGGACGAATTCAAAACGATGATGGACATGGTGTGCTCCGTTCTCCCCGAATATCAAATCCGGCTTGATGATGTTTCGATGGACAGATCATGCCAGATTGAAATCTCTGTAGGAAACGAGTAGTTTTCTCTCGATCATCAAGTTTTCTTTGAGGATAGGATGGCTCGTCTTCTGCCTGGGACTCGTGCCTTGAGGACGCTGGAGGCGGCGGCCCGGCACCTCAATTTCACCCGTGCCGCCGACGAGCTTGGGCTGACACCGGCCGCCGTCAGCCATCAGATCAAGGAAATCGAGGATCAGCTCGGGCTGGTGCTGTTCACGCGCACCAGCCGCACCATCCGGCTCACCGAGGCGGGAACGGTGCTGTTAGACGCCTCGGCGGACGCGCTCGACCTGCTTGGCCGGGCTGTTTCGCGGGCGCAAAAGCTGACGCGCGGCACCGCTCTTTTGAAGGTAACGCTCGACGCGCAGTTCGCGTCAAAATGGCTGATGCGACGCGTCGACGATTTTCGCAAGCGTCACCCCGATATCGAGTTGCGATTCGACATTGCCTATGAAGTGCGGGATTTCGAACTCGACGACATCGATGTCGGCATCCGTTTTGGCGCCGGCAAATATCCGGGCCTTCGCACCCACCGGCTGTTCGACAACATCCTCATTCCGGTGTGCAGCCCGAGCCTTTTGACGTCCGGTCCGCCGCTGCGCGAGCCGCGCGATCTTTTCAACCATACGCTTGCGCATATCGAATGGTCGCGGCAAGGCGTGACATGGCCGAACTGGCGGATGTGGATGGCGGCGGCCGGCATCAATGATTTCGACGACAGCCGGACCGTCGTGTTCGGCAACTCCACGGATGCTGTCCAGGCAGCGCTCGACGGCAATGCCGTCGCGCTCGCCGATTTCGCCATGGTGGCGAACGACCTTTCCCAGGGCAGGCTGGTGCAGCCTTTCGAACTCGGCCTGCGGGTGGCGCCCGAGTTCGCCTATTTCCTGGTCTATCCCGAGAATACCGCCGACGATCCGCGCATCGTCGCCTTTCGCGAATGGATGCTAGAGGAAGTCGCCAAGACGCGGACCACGGATAAAGGGCAGTAGGGCAGTAGGGCAGTAGGGCAGTAGGGCAGTAGGGCAGTAGGGCAGTAGGGCAGTAGGGATAGGCGTCGGTGCCGTCTGCTCCCCTATTCCCCTACTGCCTTACTGCCCTACTCCCTTCTTGACTCAGCTTGCCACCGCGCCGAACCAGCCGATCACGGCGCCGATGATCAGCAGCACGCCGAGCCAGTGGCCGCCGTCGATGAGGGTCAGGTCCCAGCCGAAATTCTCGTAGCGATGGTTGACCGAGAGCGTCGTGGCGACGAAACCCAGCCAGAGCACGAAGCCGAAGACAAGTCCGGCGAGCCATGTCGGCTCGCCGCCGGTCATCGCGCCGACGACCAGCGCCATTATCGTGGCCATGACCAGTTCGGCGATGAAGCTGACGACGAAGGGCAGCGGCGACTTCTTCATCGTGGCCGGATCGAGCTTGGCGGCCTTCAGCCACGCCTTGCTCAGGCTCATGTACCAGGCGGCGCCGAACAGCCACGCCACGATTGCGGCAGCGACCACCGCCAGCCAGTTCACTGCTGAAAAATCCATGAGCTCCCCCCTCTGATTTGGATATGATGGAACGCCTGTTCGGCGATCGCGTCAAGCGAACCGCCAGACGGTCGTGCGCTTGACCAGCGCATCCTCCAGCGCCCGCGTGACGGCCACTTCATAGACCGCAAGCGGCTCCAGCCCTGTCTTCGGCAGATACGACCGGCCGGGATCGCCGACAAGGATTTCGGCGCCGCGCGCCTTCAGCGTTGCGAACCATGGCACCAGCCGGTCAGCGAAAGATTTGTCATAGAAAACATCACCGGCCAGGACCACGTCCCAACCTGCATCGGTGCCGATGCAATCCGTGCCGAGGAATTCGGTCCCGATACCGTTGATCTCGCTGTTGAGCCGGATCGCGGTGGCGCAGAACGGGTCGATGTCGGAGGCGATCACCTTGGCGGCACCGGCCTTGGCAGCGGCGATGGCGACAAGGCCGGAGCCGGAAGCGAAGTCGAGCACGTGCTTGCCACGCACCGTGCCGGAATTGTCCAGGACATAGCGGGCAAGGCCCTGGCCGCCGGCCCAGGCGAAAGCCCAGAAGGGCGGCGGCAGGCCGATTTCGACCAGCTCTTCCTCGGTCCGCTGCCACAGGTCATGCGCTTCGTCGGCAAGATGAAGCAGGATCTCCGGCACGTGCGGCGGCGCCATCAGCGCCGTGTTGTCGAGAATGAACTGTTTGGCACTGTTGGGCGTGAGCGCCGTCACGGAGCCGGCGTCAAGCCGCCCATGCGGCAGACTTCCTTCCATTCGGCCGGCGTCACCGGCTGCACGGAAAGCCGTCCGAGCCGCACCAGCGCCATGTCGGCAAGCCTGGGATTGGCCTTCACCTGTTCCAGCGTCGGCGGGTTCGGCACGTCCTGCACGGCGCGGATGTCGACGCATTCCCAGCGCGGATCGTCCGAGGTGGTGTCGGGATGGGCAAGCGCGCAGACTTCAGCGATGCCGACCACGTTCAGCCCCTCGTTGGAATGATAGAAGAAGCCGAGATCGCCGATCTGCATCGCCTTCATGTTGTTGCGCGCGGCGTAGTTGCGCACGCCGTCCCATTGCGTGCCGGCCTTGCCCTTGGCCTTCAGCATCTCGAAGGAGAACTTGAATGGCTCGGATTTGAACAGCCAGTAGTTCATGTCTTTCTCCTCCTTGGAATCGCGCGGGCGACCGGGATTTAACTAGCCGCCGGCTTGTTGAACGTCCAGTTCCACGGGCGGATTTCGACGCTTTCGAAGAGCCCGGCCTTGGCGTAGGGGTCGGCCGCCGACAGAGCCTGCGCACCTGCCAGGTCGGGTGCTTCGACGACCACAAGGCTGCCATTCGGCTTGCCTTCGGTGTCAAGGAACGGACCGGCGAATGCCAGCTTCTTGTCGCCGTTCAACCCCTCGAGAAAGGCAACATGCTCGGGCCGCGTGTCGAGGCGCACCTGCAGGCTTCCGGGCTTATCCTTGCAAATCACAGCAAACAGCATTTTTTCTCCTGATCGTTCAAAGTCGTGGGGATCAATCGTTGGTTTCGGTCTTCAGCGGCCGGGTCATCAACGCCGTCACGGCCTGCCGGACGGTGATGGTG
>NZ_RZPW01000673.1:0-3440 GCF_003998455.1 Mesorhizobium sp. M7A.F.Ca.CA.001.08.2.1
ACCAAGCGTGGTTCGATCGCCGCGATGGAAGGGGCCGAAGTGCATGCCGACTGGCTGGCGACAGGAGCTTCGGTACCGGTCGACCCGCATGTCAGCGGACCTTTGTCGCGGGCAGCCATGCTGCCGACGCCTGTCTACATCCGGGCAATGCGCCGTCGTACAGCGCTCGCCGCCGCCATGGACGAGCGGCTGTCCTCGGTCGATGTGCTGGCCTTGCCGACCACACCGGTGACGGCGCCGACTATCGTCTCGATGTCTGACGACGCCGGGTTGCGTGACCGCACCGAAGGCCTGCTGCTGCGCAACACGCAGGTCGCCAACCAGTTCGATCTCTGCGCGATCTCGCTGCCGATGCCGGGCACTCAGCTGCCCGCCGGCTTGATGCTGGTGGCGCGCAACGGCCATGACCAACGCCTGCTGCGCATAGCAGCAGAGGTGGAGCAGCTGCTTGGCGCGTGAGCAGGGCTGAACCGCCCATCAGCGCGACGAACAGTGCTTGCGTTCGCTGTCCTTGGCGGTCCGTACGATACGGGTCGCGACCAGCCAGGGCAGATTGTACTCCTTGCCGGTGATCGTCTGGGTGCGGTGCTCGATCGAGCCCCTGACGACGATCTTGCCTGCATAAAGCGCGTCGGAAAGATCGGTTATGGCCTTGTCGGCCTGCGGCAATCCGCTGGGGTCGATCGACACGCCCTTGATGATCGCCCCGGTGGCAAGGTCGAGTGCGCTGTTGGACGGGCAGGGCGCCTTGAAGCAGCGCAGCCCGTTGTCGCAATAGACATAGCTGCTTTCGGCCGCGAATGACGGAATGGCGCAGAGCGAACAGGCGGCGACAATGAGGGATGTGAGGCGGAACATGGGTCTCAACGTCACGAAGAATTGGGGCGAAACCGCGATGTGCTACACGCTCGCCGGGAACCGCTGCCGGTAGTGATCGACCACTTCCGGATTGCGCAGATTGACCGGCAGTTTGCCCGCCAGCACGAGCAAGGCTTCGCCCGCCGCGCCGACGCCCATGCGCATCATCGATTCCTCGGTGATCCCCGCCATGTGCGGCGTGACGATAACATTGTCGAAGCCGAAATAGGGATGGTTCGACGGCAGCGGCTGCGTCGCAAACACGTCGAGCGCGGCGCCGCCGATGCGCCGTTTCTGCAAGGCCTCGATCAGCGCGTCGTCGTCGACGACCGGTCCGCGCGACACGTTGATCAGCAACGCCTGCGGCTTCATGCGGGCGATCCGCTCACGGTTGATCAGGCCGCGCGTTTCCGGCGTCAGCGGGCAGCACAGAACGATGATGTCGCTCTGCTCGACGAGAGCGTCGATCGACAGGAAGCCGACCTTGTCCGGCGCCGGCTGCATGCTGCGCGTCGTTGCCACCACCTTCAGGTCGAAGCCGTGCGCGGCGATATGGCCGACCGCCTGGCCGACGGCGCCGAGGCCGACAATGCCGATCGTCTTGCCGGCAAGCTCGCTGTTGGCGTTGGCGTGCTCGCGGCCGGCAAGCCAGCCTTTGGCGCGCAGGTCGCGATCGACGACGCGGAAGTTGCGCAGCAAGGCGAGGGCCACGAACATGACGTGTTCGGCAACCGAGCGGGCATTGACCGCCGGCACATTCGCCACCAGCACGCCGGCGGCCGTCGCTGCTTCCATCGGGATCATGTCGAGCCCGGCGCCATGACGGATTGCCGCCCGCAGCAGCTTTGCGCCGTCGAAAAGCTGTGGGGGCAGCGGCGCACGCACGATGACGATGTCGGCATCTTTCGCTTCGGCGGCCAGCGTGGCCGGATCGATGGCGGAGGCGACGACGAGCTCGCCGGCGCCGGAGAGCATAGCCGAGGCGCGCGGGTGCAGAGGGTGCGTCGTGAGGATACGGGCCATGTCGGTCAGGCTTTTTCGAGCGCCGGGCTTTGCGGCTCCTCGCCATGGCCCTCGATCAGGCCCTTCCAGTAGCTCTCAGCGCCCTGCAGATGGGCGCTCATCAGCGCCTGTGCGAGATTGCCGTCGCGGCGCAGCAGCGCTTCATAGATCTGGATATGCTCGGCATGCGAGCGCACGTTGCGCTCGGGGTCGTTGAAATAGATCGGCAGGCGCTGCTCGCCCATCATGTAGTAGACGCTGCAGACATTGTGGAAGACGCTGTTCTTGGTGGCGCGCACGATTTCGAGGTGGAATTCGCGGTCTTCCCTGGCAAGCCCTTCGCCGGCGGCGATGCGCTCTTCCGAAGCCTTCAGGATTTCGCGCAGCCGCTCGAAATTCTCCTCGGTGGCACGCGAACAGGCAAGTTCGGCCGCCTTGATCTCGTGGATCTTGCGCAGTTCGACCGTCTCGTAGATCTGGATCGGGTCGAGCGGGAGGCCCGCGCGGGCAAAGAGCGCCATGGCCTCCACACTGGCCTGCTTGGTGTCGATGTAGATGCCGGATTTGGCCCGGCGCTCAACGATGCGCATGGCCTCCAGGATGGCCAGCGCCTCGCGGATCTGACCGCGGCTGACGGCGAAATGCTCCGCCAGTTCGCGCTCCGATGGCGTTCGGCCGCTCTCCTTGTCCGAATGGGAGAACAGGTAGGCAGCGAGTTCCGCGAGAAGGTTCTTTTCTTTCATCGTCAACCGCGTTGCGCGTGCGCCTCCAGGAACCGCTCCGAAATGGTGAATCCCAGACCCGGTTTTTCCGGGATCGCTATCATACCGTCCCTGGCTTCGACAGTCTCTTCGACCAGATCATGGATCATCGGGTTGGCGCCGAGCGAATATTCGACGGTGAAACTCGACGGCGAGGCGGCGCAGACATGCAAGCCTGCGAAAAAACAGGGCGCGCCGGCCCACAAATGCGGTGCAAAGCGCAGATTGAAGGCGCTGGCGATGGTGCCGATCTTCATCGCCTCGCTGATGCCGCCGCAGAAGGCGGGATCGGGCTGGAAGATGTCGGCGGCTTTGAGCACGGCAAGGTCGCGGAAGGCGTAGCGGGTCGCCTCGCTTTCGCCGGTGGCAATCGGAACGGCGCCACTTGCCCGCACTTCGGCCATGCCCGGCTTATCGTCGGCGATGATAGGTTCCTCGAACCACGCCAGGTCAAGGTCGTTGACGAGATGGATGAAGCGCTTGGCTTCAGCCACCGTGTAGGTGCCGTGCGCGTCGACCATCAGTTCGACATCGGGGCCGAGCGCCTGCCGTGCGGCGCGCACGCGGGTGGCGGAAATGTGCGCCGCGCCGTCCATGGCGCCAACCCGCATCTTCAGTGCCTTGAAACCGCCCTTGGCGATATAGGACTTCAACTGCTCGCCGATGGCGTCGGCGGCCGCCCAGCCGCCAGACGCGTAAGCCGGCATGCGATCGAGCTTGCGGCCGCCGAGCAGCCGCCAGACAGGAACGCCAAGCGATTTGCCAAGAATGTCCCACAGGGCGATGTCGACGGCGCTGATCGCCGCGATGCTCATGCCG
>NZ_RZPW01000674.1:0-3416 GCF_003998455.1 Mesorhizobium sp. M7A.F.Ca.CA.001.08.2.1
GCCGCAGGTCCACAATCCGGTCAAGCAAGGCCTTATCACGCCGCTCATCGAGATCGCGCGTGAAAGGGGCGTCTCGGCCTATGTCGGCGAAGGCCGCAATCGCTACTCCGCGGGCCACCTCCTCGATGCGGCGCGGCTTTACCGGCTCGCCGTGGAAAAGCGGCAGCCGGGCGCGCGCTATCACGCGGTCGGCGAGGAAGGTGTCGAAGTGCGCGCTATCGCCGAGGCGCTCGGCCGGGGTTTGAAATTGCCGGTGGTTTCCATTGCGCCGGAAAAGGCGGCGGAGCATTTCGGCTGGATGGCGATGTTCGCGCCGATGGATCTGCCGTCCTCCAGCGCTCTGACCCAGGCACGGCTCGGCTGGCACCCCACCGGCCCGACGCTGATCGCCGATCTCGATGCCATGCGGTATTGATGCGCTTAGCAACGCTCGAGGTGAGCCGAAGTCTCTGACTTCGTCATCCCTGGACGAAGCAGGAGCGCAGCTCCGTCGCGGAGACCCTGGGCCACGCCGCGACCTTTCGGGATTATGCTCCAGGGCTGACCGCGTAGCGCAGATGGACGAGCCCATGCGCCAGCGCCTCGCAGCTCTTCAGGGACAGCTGCGTCTTGCCCGCCAGGCCGCTCTCGCCGAACTCGGCGAAACCCTGATTGGCGGCCCGCCCGTCGATCGCGGGTGCAACGAGAAGGCTCAATTCATCGACGAGCCCGGCGGCGAGGAAGGAGCCGTTGATGCTGGCGCCGCCCTCGAGCAGCAGCCGGCTTATGCCGAGTTCGCGTCCGAGGACCTCAAGCATGGCGGCGAGATCGACATCGGCGGTTTCCGCGACGATATAGGACACGCCGTCGGCGGCAAGCTCTGCCAAATGGCTGTCGGCAACGTCGCGCCCAAGCAGCACCACGACATGGTCGCCACCGATGTCGGGTTTGGAAAAGTGAAGCTTGCCCGAGGCATCGAGCGCCACGGCATAACTGCCCGCACCTATTTGCGCGAAATGATAGGGCCGGTCGACCTTGCCGGCATTGGCCGGCGGATGCGCGCCGGCCTTGCTCATCTCGGCCATGGTGACGCGCCCGACGATCCAGGCATCAGCCGCGAGATCATTATGGATATGCTCGTAGAGGCTCGACCACTCGGCCCGGGTGCCATCGGGGCTCGAGGTATAGCGGCTGGGGTGGAGGCTGCCGTCAAGGGATGCCAGCATATGGCAGATGATTTGCGGCTTCATGTTGTTCTCCAGTCGAGTGCTTTGGGTTCAGTCCAAAGTAGTGCCACGCGGGGAGAATGGAAGCCGCACGCCTCATGACGTACCCAGCCGTTGAGACGGCATGTGCCGGCAGGTATCATGACCGGATGTCCGCGAACATAATCCTGTTTCATTCGGTTCTGGGGCTGCGCGAGCACGAGCGGCATCTTGCGGGAAAGCTGGGCGCCGCCGGTCACGCCGTTTCGCTGCCGGACCTCTATGCGGGCGTGGCGACGGACGATCTCGAGCAAGGCTTCGCGATCAAGGCGCGGATCGGCTGGGAGGTCATTTGCCAAAGGGCGCGCGATGCCCTGGCCTCGACGCCCGGCGATACGGTGCTGGCGGGGATTTCGATGGGTGCAGGCGTGGTCGCGTCAGTCTGGGCCTTGCGGCCGCTGACGGCCAAGGTGCTGCTGTTGCATGGGCTGGCAACCGTGCCTGCGAACATCCGGCCCGGCCTGCCGGTTCAATTGCATGTCGCCGACACCGATCCGTTCTTCCCCGAGCCGGATGTCCGCGCCTGGCAGCACGCCGCCGAGGCCGCGCAAACCGATGTGCGGATCTTCCGCTATCCAAACTCGGGACATTATTTCTCGGATCCAGCTCTGCCCGACTACAACGACACAGCCGCGGCGCTGCTTTGGCAGCGTGTTCTGGCGTTCCTGGATTGAGAAGCAGAGGGGCGGCCTTGCATTGGAGGTCTTCCGACAAAGCGGCCCCCACGCCGGAAATCCAAAATCCGACAATTCCGATAATTTGCCTGGCACCGCTGTTATATCGATGTTGCACAAATGGTTGGCCCTGGGTTAGCATCCCTGCGCAGGCGTCGGTGGGAGGCTCTTTTTACAGCGGCGGCCAGCTGGAGCGGCATGCGTTTTCGGGCGCAGGGAGGATGCTCCACACTTTGAACCGACGCATGATCCTTCCTGAAACCGATCCCGGTTTTCGGGTCGTGCGTTCTTGTGGAGGAGGATCCCATGAACAGACGTGAATTCCTGCTGTCGTCCGCGGCTTTCGGCGCCATGATGGTTGCCGCGCCTTCTGTGTTTGCGCAGGACAAGCTCACTATCCTTGGCTCGGTGCCCAGTCTCGGCTTTCCGTTCTTCGTGCACATGCTGAACGAGATCCAGGCGGAAGCCGCCACGCAAGGCGTCAATCTGACCGAAAGCGACGGCCAGAACTCGGCCACCAAGCAGACCGCCGACATCGAGGCCGCCCTGGTGCAGAAGGTCAACGCCATCGTCATCTCGCCGCTCGACGTCAACGCCCTGGCGCCGGCCATCGAGGAAGCGGTCAAGGCCGGCGTTCCCGTAGTGACGATCGACCGCCGCGTAGACGGCGTCGAGGGCATCCTCGCCCATGTCGGCGCCGACAATGTGAAGGGCGGCGAGGCGGAAGCCAACGCCGTGGTGGCGGCGTTTCCCAACGGTGCCAAGCTGTTCCATCTGCAGGGCCAGCCCGGCGCCGGCCCGGCGATCGACCGCAACAAGGGCGTGCACAATGTGCTCGATCCTCTGAAGGACAAGTATCAGATCGTCTTCGAGCAGACCGCCAACTTCGCCCGCGCCGAGGCGCTGTCGGTGACCGAGGCTGGCCTTGCCGCCAACGGCAAACCCGACGCCATCGTCTGCGCCAATGACGACATGGCGCTGGGCGCCATGGAGGCTTGTGCCGCGCGCAACTTCACCGACGTCAAGATCTACGGCTTCGATGCACTGCCCGAAGCGCTGGTCGCCGTGCGCGACGGCAAGCTTGCGGGCACGGTCGAGCAATTCCCCGGCGAGCAGTCGCGCACTGCGGTGCGCATCGCGGTGGCCTTTGCCAAGGACAAGACCGAGCCGAAGGAGAAGCTGGTGCTGCTGACGCCAATCGTCATCGGCAAGGACAATCTCGACAAGGCGGAGCGGATTGGCGAGACGAAGTAGAGGTTTGGCGGGGATCGGCCGATTGGCAAGGCCGGCGGGACAGCGCCCCCCTCTGTCCTGCCGGACATCTCCCCCTCAAGGGGGAGATCGACTGTTCCTCCTGCTTTCGCCAGTTCCCAAATGTTGAAAGAAAAGGTGTCGCCGGTGACACAGCCAATCTCCCTTGAGGGGGAGATGTCCGGCAGGACAGAGGGGGGCGTTCAAGCGCTGACAGGCGACATCAACTGCATGGAAGGAGCCACCC
>NZ_RZPW01000675.1:0-3412 GCF_003998455.1 Mesorhizobium sp. M7A.F.Ca.CA.001.08.2.1
ATGTGCAACTGCCTTCGGGCTCCTGGCTGATTTCGGCTATACCGAAGGGAGGCTGGCCGGCCATTCCGAACAATGCGTGGATGTTGCGGGGGCTCATAGCCTTTGCCGGCGCGCTGGTGGTGCTGCCGATCCTGGTGGCCGGGCGACTGTTCGGCGAACGACAGAAAAACTATGCCGAGCTCAGACGTCTGTCTGGCCGCCTTGAGTTGGCCCTGGAAGCTTCTGGAATTGGCGTGTGGGAGCACGACCTGGCCACAAAAGAACTGCTATGGGACGACCGCGTCAACCAGATCTACGGCAAGCCAGCCGATGGCAAACCGCGCGGTTATGAAGACTGGGCGATGGCCATTCATCCCGAAGATTTCGACAGGGCGCGCCAGGAGTTCGACGCGGCCGCCGAGAGGGAGGGACCGTATTCTTCGCAATACCGAGTCCTGCTAGCGGACGGTACCACGCGCCACGTGCGCACGCGCGCAGCCTTCTTCCAGGACATCGGCGGCACGCCGAAGATGATCGGCGCCGAGTGGGACGTCACCAGCGACGTGCTGCTCAATGAGACGCTCATTCGAGAGCGCCAGCTGTCGGAATCGAAAAATGCCGAACTCAAGGTCGCAAAGGCGCATGTAGAGCATGTTGCGCTGCACGACCCGCTGACCGGCCTGCCCAACCGCCGCTATCTCGATGAGTTGCTTGCCGAAAAAAGCGTAACGGGGACCCGCACAGCGCTGCTGCATCTGGACCTCGACCGCTTCAAGCAGATCAACGATACACTCGGCCACGCAGCCGGTGACGCCATGCTGGTGCACGCCTCCAAGGTCATCAAGGTCAACACGGGTCCCGGTGATTTTGTTGCACGCATCGGCGGTGACGAGTTCGTCGTGGTGAGCCATGGACGTGATGACAAGCAACTTTCCGCGCTCGGCGACCGCATCATCACGCAGATGCGCCGACCGGTCGATTTTCAGGGCAACCCGTGCCGGTTCGGGGTGAGCATCGGAATTGCCGCCGGAACCGACGCCAAGCAACTGCTCGTCAACGCCGACCTCGCTCTTTACCGGGCGAAAGGAAGCGGTCGCAACCGACACGAATTCTTTGACGAAGAGCTGCAAAGCGAGATCGTGCGGACCAAGCAAATTGCCGACGAAATCCTGGGCGGGTTGGAGCGCGCCGAATTCACAACATACTATCAGCCGCAGTTCGACGCCAGGACACTTGAGATCGTCGGGGTCGAGGCGTTGTCGCGTTGGAAGCATCCCGAACGCGGCATCCTAGCCCCACAAAGCTATCTCAAAGTGGCCGAAGAACTCAACGTCGTGGCAATCATCGATCGCGCTGTCCTGGAACAGGCGCTTGAGAGTTTCGACCAATGGTCGAACAGCGGTCTCAAGATCCCGCACGTCTCGGTCAATGTCTCCGCCAAGCGGTTGGAGGACAAGGATCTGATCGATGGCTTGCGCAAGCTTGCCATCAGGAAGGGCACGGTGTCGTTTGAGCTGGTTGAGTCCATCTTCCTCGATGAGAATGACGACCTGGTCACCTGGAACCTGGAGCACATTAAGGAACTCGGCATCGACATCGAAATCGATGACTTCGGCACCGGCCATGCCTCGATCGTGTCCCTGCTCAAGCTGCAGCCGCGCCGGCTCAAGATCGACCGCCAACTGATCACGCCCGTCACCCAGTCGATCCCGCAGCGTCAGCTGGTCTCGTCGATCATTGAGATCGGCAAATCGCTCGGCATCGAAGTCATTGCCGAGGGTGTCGAGACGAATGATCACGCGCGCATCCTGAAGGAGCTTGGTTGCGATATTCTGCAGGGCTATGTTTTTGGCCGCCCAATGGACGCCAAGGCCTTCACGGCGTTTGCCCAATCGCGCAAATGGTTGGCCGTGGGGTAAGGTCATGCCTCGCGCGGTAAGGCAGGCAGGCCGAGCGGTTCAACCGGCGCCCAGTCGCGAATTGGCTCGAGCACACTGCACTTGCATCGGCAAACCCACCGCCCACCCTTGTCCCCAAAGTGCCCGACCGGCTCTGCGTGCCGGTGAAGTGACCGAAAGCAAATTTCTCGTCAGGTCTCTCAGATCTCATGATCCGACGGTCCGGTGGCGCGGCATGGGCTGTTAGCTCCAGACAGCTGAAGATAGCCAAAAGCGTCCGGCGTTATGGGCGAAGGAGCGCGGCACCAAATTGCGCCCACAATCGATCGCAGTCATTTGCCCTGAGGCTTGGCGTTCCCGGTTCGCCGTAGAAGACCATCGCCGAACGGACATCGTAACCGAGCACCGAGGCATTGGCCACGAACTGAATTGCCATTCCCAAATTCATCGCGTTGATCCTTACCTCGGCTTTAGTGCTGAGATCGACCACGCCGAAAATTTCCGCACCCCCACTTCTGCCGGCCATAACCGTCGTCGAGAGCGCGTTCCCCAAAGCGAGTAGCATTCGTGTTCAGTCCCCGCAAAGGCCGCTCTCGAACGCGCGCGCGGCGAATTTGTTCCTTGGCAGTTCAACGCCGGGCTATCGAACTGGCCTTTTCAAACGTGCAGCTTGCCTGATGCCGCGCCTTTAACGGTCCAGCAGTTTTCTTAGCGTAAAGCAGCCTCATGACGCTGCTCCGGCATTTCGGCGAACCAACACGTCGCCTTTTTTTCAAGCGAACGGCTTTGCCCATCATTGTCGTGACGCTGCTTGTTGCGACCCTCACCACAGGCCTTTTGCTGTGGTCGGCGACCCAGTCCGATGGTGTTGCCGTGTCGCGGCAGAAAAGCTTGGTCGCCTTGATCATATCCAAGCTGGAGAGCGGAATAGCCCACGATCAGGAGAGCGTCACCGTCTGGGACGACGCGGTCAGCGCCCTGCGGAGCCAGGATGCCAAATGGGTCGACACCAATCTCGGCACCTGGATGCACACGTATTTCGGCCACGATGAGGTCTACATTCTCGATCCGAAGGACGCGCCAGTCTACGCATTCGCCGATGGATCGGCGGTGGAGCCGGCGAGCTATCAATCCATACGCCCGACCACTGCGCCTCTCGTGGAGAACCTCAGGGCGAGGCTGAAACAGGGGGACACCGACGGCGTCACCGAGCAGGTGCTCACGATAGGTGCTTCCGACATGGTCGTCATCTCCGGCCATCCTGCCATTGTCAGCATCAAGCCAGTCGTTTCCGACAGCGGCCACATTGCACAAGTACCAGGTCAGGAATTCCTACACGTTGCCGTTCGCTATCTGGACGGCAGTCTGCTTGCCTCCTTGCGCCAAGACTATCTCCTCGACGACGCACACTTCTCCTGGTCAAACATGCTTAGCTCTGAAGAGGCGTCCTACCCCCTTGTCGGTCGCTCTGGTTCGACTGTCGGCTTCTTTGTGTGGCAGCCATATCGGCCCGGGGCGTTTGTCCTTTTTCAACT
>NZ_RZPW01000676.1:0-3409 GCF_003998455.1 Mesorhizobium sp. M7A.F.Ca.CA.001.08.2.1
CGATCGTCGGCGGCTTCGGATCGGTGCCGCGGGCCATTGCCGGCCTCATCTTCGTGCAACTGCTGACCAACGTCATGGTGCTCGACGGTGTGCGCACGCCAATCCAGGGTTTCGTGCTCGGCATCCTGATCGTCGGTGCCGTCGGCATGGATGCGGCGCTGCGCAAGCGGGGCGTGGCGTGATGCGTTTTCTTTCGCTTGTCTCGCAGCATCGCGTCGTCATCATTCTCGGCCTGACGCTCGTCATTTCCGCGCTGTTGGTTCCTGGCTACCTCTCGGCATCGACCCTCGGCCTCGGTCTCGACCGGGCGGCGACGATCGGCCTGATCGCGGTCGGCCTGACGGTGCTTTTGATATCGGGCCAGATCGACCTCTCCGGTGGCGCGGTGTTTGCCCTGGCCGGCATCGTATCGGTCATCCTGCAGCGAGAGATTGGCATCCTGCCTGCCGCGATCGCCGGCATCCTGGTCGGTACCCTGGCAGGCGCCATCAACGGCATGCTGGTCGTCGGCCTGAAGGTGAATTCGCTCGTGCTGACGCTCGCGACGATGCTGATCTTCCGCTCACTCGCGCACTGGATCACCAACAGCCAGCCGGTGACCGGAACCGACATCATGCTCTCCCTGGCGCTGGCCAAGATCTATCTCGATGTCTTCACCCTCCGCAGCGTGCTGTTCATCGCCCTGATCGTGCTGCTGCATTTCTGGCTGACGCGCACCATACCTGGGCGCAACGTCTTTGCGGTGGGGTCCAACCCGGCGGCTGTCAAGGAAAGCGGTATCGCCTCGGACCGTATCGTCTTTCTCGGCTTTGTCTTTGCCGGCACGCTTGCCGGCCTGGCGGGGGTTCTCCAGAGCCTCGTCACCAACACCGGCTCGCCTGTCTTCGGCTCGGAACTGACGGTCGCCGTCATTGCCGCGGTCGTTGTCGGCGGGACTCGTCTCGAAGGCGGCAAGGGATCCGCGCTCGGCACGCTCGGCGGCGTGCTGACGATCGGCTCGCTGACCATCGCGATGGAGTTCCAGTCCGTTCCCGCATACGTCCAGCAGGTCGTGTCCGGGCTTATCCTGATCCTGCTCGTCGTGCTCGATCGGGCCGTTACCACCAAGGGGAGGGCTCCGGGCACGCGCCCGGCGCTCGTTCGCGACAATCCAATCACTCAAGGAGGAACCACATGATTGGGAGGAAACACATGATTGGCAAGAAAAGCATGCTTCACGTCGCCGCCATGGCGGCTGTGCTGGCATCGACGGGCTGGGCCAGCGCCAAGACGGTCTGCTACGTGACGGCAGCGGATTCGCATGCCTACGCGACGCCGGCCAACAAGGCGCTTCAGGCGCGCGCTGCGGAACTCGGCATCGAGATCCTGAGCCTCAGCCAGGATTTTGATGTCCAGAAAGGCACCGAGCAGCTCAACACCTGCGTTGCGCGCAAGGTCGATGGCATCATCCTGTGGCCGCTCGACCCGCAGGCATACATACCGGGGCTGGCGCGCGCGCAGCAGGCGAACATTCCGGCGATCCTCATCAATTCGCCGATGAGCGACGATGCCAAGCCGTTCATCAAGTCGTTCACCGGGCCTGATGTCTATGAGGAAGGCAAGCTGGCGGCGGACTCGCTGAGCAAGGCGCTGGGCGGCAAGGGCTCCGTCGTCATCATCGCCGGCCAGGCCGGCAACGGCACCACGATCGGCCGCGTCAGCGGATTTACCGACCGTCTCAAGGAAACCAATGCCGAGATCAACGTGCTCGACACGGTCAACGCCGACTTCGACCAGCAAAAGGCGCTGGTGGTGAGCCGCGATCTGATCACACGCTTCGGCGACCAGATCAGCGGTGTCTACGCCAATGACGACACGATGGCTCGCGGCTTCATCGACGCATGGAAAGAGGCGAACCCCTCCAAGGCCGCACCGCCGATCGTCGGCATCAATGGCCAGAAGGATGCGTTCGAATCGATCCGCACCAATGAGATGTACT
Organism: Mesorhizobium sp. M7A.F.Ca.CA.001.08.2.1; assembly: GCF_003998455.1. Taxonomy (NCBI): domain Bacteria; kingdom Pseudomonadati; phylum Pseudomonadota; class Alphaproteobacteria; order Hyphomicrobiales; family Phyllobacteriaceae; genus Mesorhizobium; species Mesorhizobium sp. M7A.F.Ca.CA.001.08.2.1. The sequence continues at coordinate 1,979 of NZ_RZPW01000676.1, forward strand.
CGACCATCGTCCAGTCGCCCGTCGAGGATGGCCGCCTGGCGATCAACACGATGGCCGAGATCATCGAGGGCAAGGAGGTCAAGGACCGGCTGCCGATCCCGCTGACAGTCGTCACCAAGGACAACGTCAACGCGGTCGAACCAGCGTTCTGATGCAGGAAGGCCGGCCCGCTGCACTCGGGTCGGCCTCGCCGCCGACTTCTTGGGGAGAGAAATTCTAATAGCGGCAACGGAATTGGAATAAACTAACTCTACAGAGTTTGTGGAATAAGCAATCTGCACTGGCGATCTGGTTTCCACCCGGACAGGACCACGCCATGCCTACCTTTTTGCGCTCGCCGTCAACCAAAGCAGGCATCTCCGGCCGCCTCCGTCAGGCGACGGGAGACAGGCCATGAGCAAGCACATTCCAGACCGTATCAAGGTGCTCTGGTTTCTGCCGACGCATGGCGACAGCCGCTATCTCGGCACGGCCGAGGGCGGCAGATCGGTCGATCTGCCCTATCTGACGCAAGTGGCGAAGGCGGCCGACACGCTCGGCTACTATGGCGTGCTGTTGCCGACCGGCCGCTCGTGCGAGGATTCCTGGGTGATCGCATCGGCTCTTGTGCCGATGACCGAACGCTTGCGTTTCCTTGTCGCCGTGCGGCCCGGTTTGCAGTCGCCGACGCTGGCCGCGCGCATGACTGCGACGCTGGACCGCATCTCCAATGGCCGCCTGCTGATCAACGTCGTCACCGGCGGCGATCCGCTGGAGAACAAGGGCGACGGCATTTTCCTGTCGCATGCCGAACGCTATGAGGTGACGCAGGAGTTCCTGCGCATATACAAGCGGGTGCTGAGCGGCGAGACGGTCGAGCATGACGGCAAGCATTTCCACATCGAGGACGGAAGGCTGCTGTTTCCGCCGGTGCAGACGCCTTACCCGCCGCTGTATTTCGGCGGTTCGTCCGATGCCGGGTCGACGGTGGCGGCGCAGGAGATCGACAAATATTTGACCTGGGGCGAGCCGCCTGCCGATGTCGGGCGCAAGCTGGACAGGGTGCGTGAACTGGCGCAGAAGGCCGGCCGCAAGCTCTCTTTCGGCATTAGGCTGCATGTCATCGCCCGCGAAACCACCGAGGAGGCCTGGGCCGCTGCCGACAGGCTGATCAGCCGCCTCGACGACACGACGATCGCCTCGGCCCAAAAAGTCTTTGCGCGCATGGATTCGGTCGGGCAGGCGCGGATGAGCGCATTGCATGGCGGCGATCGTGCCAAGCTCGAGATCGCGCCCAATTTGTGGGCAGGCGTCGGCCTGGTGCGCGGCGGTGCCGGTACTGCCCTTGTCGGCGACCCCGACACGATCGCCGAGCGTATCGACGAGTACCGGCGCCTCGGCATCGATACCTTCATCCTGTCCGGCTATACGCATCTGGACGAAGCCTATCGC
>NZ_RZPW01000677.1:0-3396 GCF_003998455.1 Mesorhizobium sp. M7A.F.Ca.CA.001.08.2.1
GCACCATGAAGAGTTCGACGACTACATCTGGCCGGCACTCTGGCACCGCATTCCGTCTTTCGACGCACTCAAGGTCCAGACCAGTTGGACCGGCCACTACGAGTACAACATGCTCGACCACAACGGCATCGTCGGCTTCCACCCGCAGGTGACCAATTTCATGTTTGCCAACGGCTTCTCGGGGCACGGGCTGCAACAGTCGCCAGCCGTGGGCCGGGCCGTTTCAGAACTTATCGTTCACGGGGCTTTCCAGACGCTCGATCTTTCGCCGTTCTGTTACGAGCGCATAGATCGCAACGAGCCGTTTCTCGAGGAAGCAGTGATTTAAAGCGAGACGATCGGTCCCCCATTTTATCTCGGGCATTCAGCGTCCAATGAAATTGCATTTTAGTGAGAGATTCTCCATCCACTTCAGGAGGGCGCAGTCCTTCGGCGCGATAGCGGCTAACATTCAGCAAATATTTCCGCCGTGCTCCCGGGCTGATCGAGTTTCCAGACACGGGCTATGCAGCGGCGCATCTCGTCAGCCGTGGCCCCGCCTCGAAATTCGGCAAGACGTATGGCCTTGGCTTCCAGTTCCTGTTTCGCAAGCGTGTTGCCGGGATCGCCCTTGGGCTCGTCGACGCGGGCATTGAGCTTGCGGCCGTCAACGGTCGTGACGCTTACCTTGCCGACCCACTGCTTGGGATAAAGGGTGTCGACCTCGGCGTCGAGTTCCATCCGCACCTTCGCGCGGAAACGGGCTACGCGGGTGTCGGCAAGTGCATGGTGTTCGAAAGCGTCGAGGTCGGCGACGCCGTGAACGGCGATCAGCCCCAAAACCGTGCCCATGGAGAACTTCGCCTGGTGGACGGTGTGCGGAACGACCACCGCGCCCAGGACATCGATGGCTCCCTGATGGACATGGGTCACCACGTCGGTGATGTCGTCCGGACCGAGCCCTTCGCGGCGCATGAGAAGCTGCAGCGCGTCAGCGGCTGGATGAGTGTGCCGGCAGGCTGCGTGCCATTTGAAGGAGGTCTCCTCGGTTGCCCAACGGCTGCCGAGCCCGTCCGTCAGGCGGGCCGGATCGGCGTCGCTGGACATGCCCGAAGCCATGCCCTTTTTCCCTTCGAGAATCTGCGCGGCCCCTTTGAAGCCATCGCGCGCCAGATAGGCAGAAAACAGGCCGTTGGCCGCCGCTCGCGCCGTATGAAGCTGCTTGGAATCGGCGGCATCGCGCAGGAATTCCCAGAGCCCTGCCGCCTGGGTGCCGGCGGAGCCGAGAGCATGATTGAGGCCGGCTGCGTCCAGCCCGATCAACTTGCCGACCGCCGCGGCCGCGGCGACCGCGCCAGCCGTGCCGGTGGTGTGGAATATCTCGTAGTGCGAGCGTCCGAGGAATTCTCCTACGCGGATGCCCACTTCATAGCCGGCGATGCAGGCAGTCAGGACTTCGCGGCCGGTCTTCCCCTCGGCCTCCGCAACCGCCAGAACGGCCGGAAAGATCACCGCCGCGGGGTGAAAGACCGAGCCGTTGTGAACGTCGTCCTGTTCCACGACATGGGAGGCCGCCGCATTGACCATCGCTGCGAAATAGGGGCTTGTGCGCCGCCGCGTCGGGATGATGGTGCTTGGGCCGTCCGCCGGCCCCATGGCACGCGCAAAGCCGTCGATCATCTCGACCTGGTGCGCGCCCTTGCCTGCCAGCGCCGAGCCGAGCCAGTCGATCATCAGTCCTTGCGCGAAATGAACGACGCGCGGCGGGATCTGTTCGAAATCGAGTTCGGCAATGAAGGCGCAGAGCCTGGCGGTTGGCCAATCGGCGGTGTCCGTGCTCATCTGTTGCTCCTCCTCTGCATGCCCTTTAGACCAAAGCGATCCGGTGCAGGATTCGCCTTGCTCGCTCGATGACGGGTCGGTCCACCATCTCGCCGTTCACCAGGCTGGCTTCGCCTGATGAGGCCGCGCCAATGATGTCGCGTGCCCATGCGATGTCATTTTCGCTCGGGCGAAAGCCATTGCGAATAGGCTCGATCTGTCTCGGATGGATGGCCATCTTGCCGCCAAAACCCATCCTCATGGCGTGGCGGGCGTCATACTCGGCGATTTCGGGATTGCTCAGGTCGGTCGTCACGCCGTCGATCGGCGCGGCCCGGCCAGCAGCGCGCGAACGCCAGACGATTTCGTTGCGGGCCGCTAGCAGGATCAGCCGATCATGCGCGCAACCAAGATCGAGCGAGAAGTCGACCGAACCGAAGGCGACGGCAACGACGCCTGAGGTGGCCAGTATGTCCGGCAGGTTGACGAGGCCGACGGCGCTCTCAATGAGCGCTATGACGGAAACGCTGCGTGCCATGTGCCTGGTCATATCGGTAATGTCTTGCGGACGTTCGGCCTTGGGCAGCATGACGGAGACGCCGTCGAGGCGCCGCACGGCATCGACGTCCGCTTCGTGCCAAGGTGTGCCGGCGGCGTTGATGCGGACCACGACTGCGGATTTCAGTGTGGCCGCACGAGCGACGATTGCTTCGCGAGCGCGGTCCTTGTCGCCAGGGGCGACGGCATCCTCGAGGTCGAGAATGACCGCGTCCGCGCCGCTGCTGTCGGCCTTGTCAAACCGCTCAGGACGCGAGCCCGGCACGAAAAGCGGCACGACAGGCGTGACGAAGCTCACCATTGCGCCGTGGCTTTCACTGTTGCATGGCCGTCGGCCGACCGCACCTCGAGAGCCATGCCGTCTTGGCCAGGCGATGTTGCGCTCAGAAGCAGGCGCTGCGGGCCAGTCGCCGGATGCACGCCCCGGAATGAGAAACGGCGCGGCGACTGACCGACAATGGCGGTGGCGAAGTTCATCAGCAGCGTCGCCTGCAGTGGGCCATGGATGACGAGCCCGGGATAGCGCTCGACCCCCGTGGCGTAAGGCGCGTCATAGTGGATGCGGTGCCCGTTGAAGGTCAGCGCGGAATATCGGAAGAGCAGCACGGCATCGATCTCGATCGTGCGCTCGTGCGATGCGGCCAGGGCCGAATTGGCCGGCGGGGCAGGGGGCGCAGCAGCGGCTTCGGCGCCGCGATAAACGATGGTCTGGTCCTCCTCGATCACCGGACCAGCGTCGTTGGCAATGTCGTGCCGGACCGTGACGAAGGTTAGCGGCCCGGTGCGTCCCTGTTTCTCCTCTATGGCGGTCAATGTCGAGCTGCGGCGGATGCGGTCGCCGGAGCGGATCGGAGCCATGAAACGCACATCGCTGGCAGCCCACATGCGGCGCGGAAGCGGCACCGGTGGCAGGAAGCCGCCTTTGGCCGGGTGCCCATCAGGTCCGAGTTCGCGCAGGTCGGCAATGTCGGGTGTCAGGCACCAGTGTAGTCCCGGCGGGGCCGTACCCTCGGCAGCCTGCGCCGCGTGGACCCCAAG
>NZ_RZPW01000678.1:0-3387 GCF_003998455.1 Mesorhizobium sp. M7A.F.Ca.CA.001.08.2.1
GCCGTAGCCTCCAGCGCCCGCCTGATCTTGGGCAGGTTGCGGCCGACCTTCATGATCACGGCGGCATCGGTGTCGGCGAGCCGGCGGCTCAGCTCGAACTCGCTCATCGTGCCCGGCAGCACGGTGAGCACGTCGTCGCCCTGGACGATCGGAATACCGGTCTGCGACCAGCAGCCGGACATGGCGGTGACGCCGGGGATGACTTCGGTCGGAAAACGATGGGCGAGGCGCACATGCAGATGCATGTAAGAGCCGTAGAACAGCGGATCGCCCTCCGACAGCACCGCAACCATTCTGCCGGCTTCGAGGTGCTCGGCGACCTTCTCGGCCGACTCCTCGTAGAAAGCCGTGATCTGCGAGCGGTAGTCGTCGTGATCCCTGGCGATTTCGGTTGTGACGGGATAGAGCAGCGGCAATTCCGTCATTTCGGGCCGGAACTGCGCTTCGACGATGGCGCGGGCGTTGCTGTTGTTGCCGCGCTTGGCGAAATAGGCCACGACATCGGCCTCGGCCAGGATGCGGGCGGCTTTTAGGGTCAGCAGTTCGGGGTCGCCAGGACCGGTGCCGACGCCAACGAGGCGGCCTTTGAGAAAGGCGTTCACAGGCCAGGCCTCGCCAATGAATTGAGCGCGGCGGCGGTCATGGCACTGCCGCCAAGCCGGCCACGCACGATGGCGTAGGGAACGCCGTAGGAATTCTCGGCCAGCGCATCCTTGGATTCGGCCGCACCGACGAAGCCGACCGGCATGCCGATGATGGCCGCCGGCTTCGGTGCGCCATCGCGCAGTTTTTCCAGGAGATAGAATAGCGCGGTCGGCGCATTGCCGATGGCAACCACAGAGCCGGCCATGCGCTCGCCCCAGAGGTCGATGGCGGCGGCCGAGCGGGTGTTGCCGATCTCCCTGGCGATGTCGTGCGTACGCGGGTCGCGCAAGGTGCAGATCACCTCGTTGCCCGCCGGCAGCCTGGCGCGGGTGACGCCATGCGAGACCATTTCCGCGTCGCAGAAGATCGGCGCGCCGGCCGCCAAAGCGGTGCGGGCGGCGGCAACGAAATCGGTGGAGAACACAAAATGATTTGAAGCTTCGACCTGGCCGCAGGCATGGATCATGCGAATGGCGACATCGGCCTCGGCTTCGGAGAAGCGCGACAGATCGGCCTCGGCGCGGATGATGGCGAAGGAGCGCTCGTAGATCGCCGTGCCGTCATGGATGTAGTCGTAGGCGGCCATGCTCATTTCCGTTTTTCAGTTTGGGCCTGTCGGTAGGCCTCGGCGATACCGGCCGGCCCGAGCCTTGTCAGGCAAGCGGCGGCGGTTTCACCTTGATATCGTGTGCTGCGGATCATCGCCGCGACGCGGCCGATGCCGCGCGCGGCGTCATAGCCCGGCCTGTAGCCGGCAGGAAGGGCCTTTGCCGTCGCGTTCACGACAAGTCCGGCTCCATTTTCGCCGCCGACGATCGTCAGCGCTGCCGGACCGGGGTGGGCGCAGCCTTTGGCACAGCCGGAAATGTGAAGGGTGAAGTCGAGGATGTCGGCTGTTTCAGCGGCTATCGTCTCGGCGATGTCGCGTGTGGCGATGCGGCCGGAGGCGCAGGCCGGCATGCCCGGGCAAGCGGCAATGCGCGTGCGCGGGTCGGCGGGGGCGGGGACGAAGCCGAGGATGGCGGCGGTGTGTTGGAGCGATGGGTTGGCGGCGGTTGGTTGCCCGAGGAACAGCAAGGCACGACCGGGGGCGAGGCGGATTTCGGTTGTGCCGAGGGCGATGGCGGCTTGCGCGAGGGCGATGATCTTGTCGGCCGGCATGCTGCCGTAGGGCAGGGCGATGCCGAGGGCGGTGGCGTGGCCGGCTAAGGGGAAAAGGCCGATAGGTTTGCGCGAGGCGCCCCCCTCTGTCCTGCCGGACATCTCCCCCTCTAGGGGGGAGATTACGCCGTCACCGATGGTTTCGCCAATCTCCGGTGCTGTTAAGGAAAAGCCGGCGTCGAAGCTGCCAATCTCCCCGCCTGAGGGGGAGATGTCCGGCAGGACAGAGGGGGGCGCCTCGCGCAAACTCGTCGAGCATAGCCAACCCGCCAGGGACACTAATTGCCTCTCCGATAAATCCCTTGCGTGGGCCTCGCGGCCTTTCTCTGCAACCATCCTTAGAACTGCAACGGCAATATCGCGCGCCGCACCTTGATCGGCAAACGCCAGCGGCCTCGCATTCCTCCCGTCACCCGCGACAGACACCCGCCACCGAACTCCCGCATCGGTGCGCGTTGCAGCAAGCCGCAGGTCGGCCGTGACCGCATCCATGGTGAGTTGCCCGCAGCCGTCCACAACGACCGACACCTTCGGCCCTAGGCGCTGTACGAGCCCAGCTTCTTCGATCGCAGCCCTGGTACGTTCAGCCAGCGGCCGGGGATCGGCAATCTCTTGCGGATCAATGCCTGCCAGCGGCCCGGTCTCGACCGGCACGCCGGTGCGCACCGCGATATCAAGCGCATCGACCTCCGCCGCCAGCAGCGCAGCACTTTGCGCCGTCAGCCCGCGTATCTGCAAACTGCCGCGCGCGGTGACTTCCATGATGCCATTGCCGTGCCGCAAAGCGGATTCGGCTAGTCCGATCAACGACTCTGGCGACATCCCCCCAGCAACCGGGTTGAGCCGCACCAGCAGGCCGTCGCCGGTTTGCATCGGCGCCGACAAAGCCGGACAGGCGCCGCGGCGCGAGAAGGCGTTCATGCCGCCACCCCAAGCGCTTCTGCTTCGGCAATCAGGGCTGTCAAATCGCCGTCGATGGAATTGCGCAGGGGATGCCACAGGCCGCGCCGGCGCGCCGACAGGAAGCGCTCGGCGATGATTTTTGCGGCGGCTGGGTTTTCGCGCAGGATGAAGGCGCGGACCATGGGATCGCCTAGATAGGCATCATGAACCGCCTCGATCAGCGTTCCCGAAATGGCGTGCGTGGTTTCGGCGAAGCCAATCAGCCGGTCGACGGTTTCGGCGAATTCCGAGGCGCCGCGCGGGCCGTGGCGCATCTGGCCTGATATGAAGCGTGGATTGACGGCGCGGGCACGCACGACGCGCGCTACGGCCTCACTGATCGAGCGTGGCTTCGGCTTTTGCGGGTCCGTGGTGTCGAGCACGATGACGTCGGCATTCCTGCCGAGCGCCGCAACTGCTGCGGAAAAGCCGCCGATGAAGGCGACATCGGCGGAGCCCTCGAGGATGTCGCGGCCGGGGTCGTCGCCGGTGTGGACGAGAAGATCGGCTTCGGCGATGCGGCCCTCGAAAACGCCGGGCGCGGAGATGCCTTCGCCCCCGGCGCCGCCATAGGCGTGCGATGTAGCGTCGAGATAGGCGCGGCCGATTTCGTCGCGCGCGCTCCAGTCGCCGGAGGAC
>NZ_RZPW01000679.1:0-3383 GCF_003998455.1 Mesorhizobium sp. M7A.F.Ca.CA.001.08.2.1
TCCTGGGTGCCGCGCTGAAGAAGCAGGGCAGCTAAGTCTTCGCACCGCGAAGCCTTCGCACAGGCTCCAAAACAAAACCCCGCCGGAGCGATCCGGCGGGGTTTTTCTTTGACCTAGGTAAAGGTTGGAAAGTTACGCCCTGCCGTAAAGCGGCACCAGCGTGCCGCTCATCGCCTGATTGGCCGGCGAGGCGAGATAGGCGATGGCCTCGGCGGCGGCTTCGAGGCTGACCCATCTTGTGACATCGGCATCCGGCATATCGGCGCGGTTTGCCGGCGTATCTAACGTCGACGGCGCCACGGCATTGACCAGGATGCCCTTGTGCTTCAGCTCTTCGGCCATCGCCACCGTCATGGCTGCCACCGCCGCCTTGCTGGCGGCGTAAGCGACCATGCCGGCGCCGCGCCGCGGATCGAGCCCGGCGCGCGCGGTGACGTTGACGATGCGGCCCGCCGTGTCCGACGACAGCATCGAGCGGATCGCGGCGCGGCAGCACAGGAAGGCGGTGCGCGCATTGGTGTCCATCATCTCGGCAAAGGACGCCGACTCGATCTTTTCAACAGGCGCCGAGGTGAAGCCGCCAGCCAGATGGATCGAGCCCCAAAGGCCCGGAACCTGGCTATAGAACGCTTCGACCTTCGCGGGGTCCGAGAGATCGACGTTGTGCACCAGCTGGACACGGTCATGCGAGGTAAAGGGGAAATGCATAGGGGCGGCGGCATGAGCATTGGGCACATGGCAGATCGCGCCGTCGCTCAGCAGTTTGCCGACAACCGCACCGCCGAGCGCACCGGTCCCACCAGTCACGACGATATGCTTGCCTTCAAGTGTTTCCGTCATCTTGGACGCTCCTGTCATTTTTTTATCGTTAGGTCGTTTCTGTGCCGCCGACGCGAAGCGTCGCGCCTTTTGCGCCATCACTCAATTGACATCTCGACATGGCAGTTGTCGCGTCTTTGCATGCGTCCGACACTTCAGCCGTGGTCCGCCAAAACGGGAAACCCGCGCTTCAGTCAACTGTGATTTCGATGACGCGCGGCAGTCCGGTGGCCCGGGCGCGCTTCAGCGCGTCCGCGAGAGCATCGATATCGGCAAGCCGTTCGGCGCCGATGCCATAGGCCTCGGCCAGCTTGCAGAAATCCGGCGGCGCCGGCGATACGCCGACCGGCTCGACGCCGACATCGAGCATCGAGGTTTCGATCTCGCGGTAGCCTCTGTTGTTCCAGACGACGAAGATGACCGGTACCCGCGCGTCGAGCGCGGCGCCCAGTTCCGGCAGCGTGAACTGGAAGCCGCCGTCACCCGTGAGGCAGACGACCGGCGCATCGGGTATCGCAAGGGCCGCGCCAATTGCGGCCGGCGGGCCGTAGCCAAGCGCGCCGAAGCCGGTGGCGGCATTGAACCAACCGCCTGGCCGATCATGGTCGTAATAGAGGTTGGCCGCATAGATCGGCTGCGTCGAATCGCCGACGATGAGCGCGCCCGGCAAAGCGTCGCGGATCATCTCGACGGCGCGCACCTGCCCCTGCAGTGTCGGATTGAGCTCGGCAAAGGCTGCTTTGCGTGTAGTAGCGGCGCGCGACGAACCGCCCTCGCTTGCCCGGACATGGCGGGTTTTCAGAAGCAGTGCTTCGAGCGCCTCGGCGCAATCGGCCTGGATCGAAACCGTCGCCGGGCGGCGGGCAAGCTGGTCCGCGCCGATATCGATGCGGATCAGGTTGGCGGGCAGGACGAAGCCGCCATCGCTGTAGCCGTCATAGTCGGTCGGGCCGAATTCGGTGCCGGCGGCAATGACCAGGTCGGCGTCGGCCATCAGCGCCCGTACTGTCTTCAGGCTGGGACTGGCCGGCACGCAAAGCGGATGACCATGCAGCAGGCCGCGCGCATTGGTGGTCTGGACGACCGGCGCCCCCAGCCGTTCGGCCAGACGCCGCAGTGGCGCTTCGGCGCGTTTGGCGCCGCCGCCGACCAGGATCAGCGGGCGGCGCGCTGCACTGATGAGTTTGGCCGCGTTGGCAATTGCGACACCTTCCGGCACGGGCGGCGTCACATTGCTCAGCATGGCAGCGATGCCATCCGCCGGCTTGACCATGACGTCGGTCGGGATCTCGATATGTACCGGGCCGGGCCGGGCCGATGAAAACAGGGCGAAGGCCTGCGCCAGCGCGCCGGGCAATTCGCCAGCCTCGGTAACGCGCTGCGAAAACAGCACCACCTTCTCCATCATGCCGCGCTGATCCGGCAATTCGTGCAGATGGCCCAGCCCCTTGCCCAGCGTCGGCGTGGCGTTGACGCCTGAGATCACCAGCATCGGCACCGAATCGGCGCGTGCCTGCCCCATGGCGGTGATGGTGTTGGTCAGCCCCGGTCCGGTGATGACGAAGGCGACGCCCGGCCTGCCGCTGGCCCGCGCATAGCCATCGGCCATGAAGCCGGCGCCCTGTTCGTGACGCGGCGTGACGTGGCGGATCTTGGAGCGCGCTAGCCCGCGGTAGAGTTCTACCGTGTGGACGCCGGGAATCCCGAAGACCGTGTCGACGCCATGGGCTTCGAGCAGCGAAATGAGCGCTTCGCCGAGTGTCGTCATTGGTTTTTCCTCCCCTTCCGGCGCGAGGCCTAGTTCGGCCTCGACGGCCTTGATGCCGATCGCCGCCAATTCGCCGGGCGAGAACATCTCGCCGGCCAGGCAGCCTTCGATCCAGAGTCCGTCGATGATCGCATTAATCGCGATGGCATGGTGGCGCAATTGGCTTGCGTCCGATTTGCGCCGTTCGGCGGCGAGCACCTCGGCCACAACCGCTTCCACCTCATTGCGAAAACCAAGGTAGCCTTCGCGGTGGGCGTGGGCCAGGGTCGGATCCGCTCTGGCGCGGCCGATGAAGGTTGCCCAGAGCGAAAACACCCGCGCGTCGATAATCGGCGCATTGAGGTTGGCGGTGACGAAAGCCGCAAGGCGCTGGCGAGGCGAGGCATTCTCCATGACCAAAGCCGCTTTCGCCTGCTCGGTCATGCGGCCCATCAGCGCTGCATAGGCTTCCTGCAGCAATTCTTCCTTGCCGGGAAAATAGTGCCGGATCAGCCCGGCGGTGACGCCGGCACGCAATGCGATGGTGCGCAAGGTGGCGCCCTGCAGGCCATGTTCCGCCACGCTGTCCAGAGTGGCCTCGATCAGATCCTGCCGCCGCCGCTCCTCGCCCTCGCGACGGAACCTGCGGCGGGATGGCATATTCATTGGCGCAGGATCGGTCGCGTCAGGCATGTCGGCCCGCCCTCGCAGGCGATGCAGAGCGCATCCGCCTCGAAGATTTCGACCGTGCAGCCGGCGGCTTCCATCGCGGCTTTGGTCTTTGGAAAGCCTGCGACGGCAATGATCTTGTGTGGGC
>NZ_RZPW01000067.1:0-13937 GCF_003998455.1 Mesorhizobium sp. M7A.F.Ca.CA.001.08.2.1
GCTTTGATCAGCCGTGACTTCGCCTCGGCCTCCGGTGCCCCCGGGGGCGACCACGTCGCGCCCGATGAGGCCGACGTGTCGATCGGCTGCGCCTGCGGTTCAGCCCAAGCCCAGCCGATGAAGGCTGCTGCGCCGGCTGCATCCATCGCTTCCGAAATGCCGAACAACGGCACCATGCCGCGCGCCATCAGTTCGGCGGTGTATTCCTCCGGCAGGTTCTCCGGCAGCGAGGAGACGATCGCACCATGCGCCTTGTTGGTCTTGAGCGCCGATTCGAAAGCGCGCAACGTCGCCCACCAGTCGGTGACCGAGCAGCGGTCGGGTCGCGGAAAATCGAGCACCAGCATGTTGAGGTCGAAACCGCCCGACACCATGGCGGTGAAGGTGGCGGTCATCGCCGGCTCGTTGTTCCAGATGAAGGTGTGATAGTCCAAGGGATTGGCGACCGCGACCAGCGGCCCGAGCGTCGATTTGACATGGGCGCGATGGCTGTCGGTCAGCACAGGGAAATTGACCCAGCGGCCTTCGGCGCTGTCGGCCATGACGGAGGCCTCGCCGCCGGAGCAGCTCATCGACGACAGCCTATAGCCGGGCAAAGGTCCGGTGATGTGCAGCAGCTTCAGCGCCTCGATGAAGGCGGGGATTGAATCGACACGCGCAATGCCGAGCCGCCGCAGGAACGCACCCGAGGCCGCGTCCGAGCCGGCGAGCGACGCGGTATGCGAGACAGTCGCTTGCCTGGCCTGTTCGGAACGGCCGACCTTCATGGCGATGATCGGCTTCTTCAGCTCGCGGGCTCGTGCCGCCAGCCGTTCGAAGCCGGCTACCGAATCGAAGGCCTCGATGTGCAGGCCGAGCGACGTGACGCGCTCATCCTCGATCAGGCCGAGCGCCATTTCGGACAGGCCGGTCTGCGCCTGGTTGCCGGCGGTCATCAGGAAGGCGATCGGCAGGCCGCGCTTCTGCATGGTCATGTTGATGGCGATGTTGGAGGACTGGGTGATGATGGCGACGCCCTTGCCGCCCTCGGCCAGTCTTATGCCGCCATGCTGGTCGGGCCACAGCAGCGCGCCGTCGGCATAATTGATCAGGCCGTAGCAATTCGGCCCGATGATCGGCATCTGGCCGGCCGCCGCGACCAGCTCGGCCTGCAGCCGCTCGCCATCATCGTCATAGGCCTCGGTTTCGAGGAAGCCGGCGGCAAAGCAGACGGCGCCGCCGGCGCCGCGTTCGGCCAGCGCCTTGATCACCTCGATGGTCAAATGCCGGTTGACGCCGACAAAGGCAGCATCCGGCGCGCCGGGCAGGTCAGCCACCGAACGATAGGCCTTGCGACCGGCAACCTCGTCCTTGGTCGGATGCACCGGCCAGATCTCGCCGGCAAAACCCATCTTGATCGATTGCGCGACGACGGCTGCGGCCTGCGCACCGCCGAAGACGGCGATCGATTTAGGCCGCAGGAGACGCTCCAGTTTATGCATATGTTATGCCCCGAACGGGCGCAGCAGCGCCCTTGAAATGATGTGGCGCTGGATCTCGGATGTGCCTTCCCAGATGCGCTCGACGCGCGCGTCGCGCCAGATGCGCTCCAGCGGCAGATCGTCCATCAGCCCCATGCCGCCATGGATCTGGATCGCTTCATCGGCGACGTATGCGAGCATTTCGGTGGCCTTCAGCTTGGCCATGGCCATGTCCTGGTCGGTGACGGTGCCCTGATCGTACTTCCAGCCGGCTTCAAACACCATCAGGTCGGCGGCCTTCAGTTCGGTCGCCATGTCGGCGAGTTTGAACGACACGCCCTGGAACTTGCCGATCTGCTGGCCGAACTGCTGGCGCTGCGCGGCGTATTCGACGGCATGGCCAAGCGCACGCTCGGCGCGGCCGAGGCAGGTGGCGCCGACCTGCAGCCGGGTGGCGCCGAGCCAGGAATTGGCGACATCGAACCCCTTGTGGACTTCGCCCAACACTTGGGCTCCGGGTAGCCGGCAATCGTCGAATTCGAGGATGGCGTTGGTGTAGCCGCGATGCGAGACGTTGCGGTAGCCGTCGCGCACCGTAAAGCCCTTGGTGCCCTTGTCGACGAAGAAGGCGGTGATCTTCTTGCGTTTTCCGCGCGGCGAATCCTCTTCGCCGGAAGCCATGAACACGATGGCGAAGTCGGCGAGGTCGGCGTGGGAGATAAAATGCTTGGTGCCGTTCAGCACCCAGTCGTCGCCATCCTGCACGGCGGTCGCCTTCATGCCACGCAAATCGGAGCCGGCGCCCGGCTCGGTCATCGCCAGGCAGTCCCATTTCTCGCCACGGATGCAGGGGAACAGATATTTCTCGCGCTGTTCGGGCGTGCCGGCCAGGAGGATGTTGGAGGGGCGCGCCACGCAGGTCCAGTGCAGCGCATAATTGGCGCGGCCGAGTTCCTTCTCGTATAGCAGCCAGGTCACCGTATCGAGGCCGGCACCGCCGACATCGGCCGGCATGTTGGCGGCATAGAGCCCGGCCTCGATCGCCTTGACCTTGATCTCCTCGATCAGGTCGCGGCGCAGCACGCCGGTGCGCTCGACCTCGCGCTCATGCGGGTAAAGCTCGTTCTCGACGAAGGCGCGCGTCGTCTCGACGATGAGCTTCTGTTCCTCCGACAGCCCGAAATCCATGCTCTCAGCCTTTCTTCTTGCCGGTCTTTTTCTTCGGCTTTTCGGCTTTCTTGACCGGTTTCAAGGCTTTGGCCTTCTCGGCCGCCTTGGAGGCCATGGGCTTCTTCGCCGCCAGCTTGGCCAGCTGTCTGGTATAGTCCTTATGCAGCGCGCCGGCGCCCCAGCCCTTGCCTTTGTTTTGTTTCGACAGCGCATCCATGATGGCGACCAGATTGTCGTCGCGGATCTTTTCCAGTTCGCGGATCGACAGCCCATGCGCCTGTTCGTCCGACTGCGTGGCGATCAGGTCGACCAGTTCGTCGTTGAACTCAGGCACGTCCATCAGCTTGGTCCATGGCCATTTCAGGCACGGCCCGAACTGCGCCATGAAGTGGCGCATGCCGGCCTCGCCGCCGGCGACGCGATAGACCTGGAACATGCCCATCTGCGCCCAGCGCAGGCCGAAGCCGTAGCGCATGATGTCGTCGAGTTCCTCGACCGTGCAGATGCCGTCCTTGATCAGCCACAGCGCCTCGCGCCATGCCGCTTCGAGCAGGCGGTCACCGACGAAGGCCTCGATCTCCTTGCGGATGACGACAGGCTTCATGCCGATCGAGGCATACATCTCCTTGGCGACCTCGATCGCCTCGGGAAAGGTCTGCTCGCCACCGACGATCTCCACCAGCGGCAGGAGATAGACCGGGTTGAACGGATGGCCGACGACCAGCCGCTCCGGATGCTTCTTCATCGCCACCTGCATGTCGGTCGGCTTGATGCCGGAAGTCGAGGAGCCGACAATCGCGTTGGCCGGCGCGTGAGCGTCGATCTCGGCCAGCACGCGGTGTTTCAGGTCGAGCCGCTCCGGCACGCTCTCCTGGATGAAATCGGCATCGGCGACCGCTTCGGCGATGGTCTTGGCGAAGGTCAGCTTGCCCTCTTTCGGCAGGCCGCCGGGCACCATCTGCTTATAGGCGCGGCGCGCGCCCTTCATCACTTCGCCG
This sequence comes from Mesorhizobium sp. M7A.F.Ca.CA.001.08.2.1, assembly GCF_003998455.1. Lineage (NCBI taxonomy): Bacteria > Pseudomonadati > Pseudomonadota > Alphaproteobacteria > Hyphomicrobiales > Phyllobacteriaceae > Mesorhizobium > Mesorhizobium sp. M7A.F.Ca.CA.001.08.2.1. Next base: position 3,629 of record NZ_RZPW01000067.1, read on the forward strand.
ACCTTGCGCGACGCCTCGGGATCGGGATCGAAGATCGACACGTCGATGCCGTTGAGCAGCAGGCGCGCCACCCAGCCGGCGCCGATGACGCCGCCGCCGATGGCGGCTGCCTTGTTGATGATGCTCATGCTGAAGCTCCGGTTCTTGTCGCGGCGGTTGCGGGATCGATGAGGGGTACGCGCTCGCCGGCTCGGATCACCGAGGGATCGTAGGCCTTGCGGGCAAAGACTTCGAGCACGAAGGGCCGGAAGAATTCCATCGACAGCGTGTCATAGTCGGGGTCGAAGCTGGACTGGTCCCAGCGTTCGCAAAACTGGTCGCAATCGTCGAAATAAGCATGGCCGGCAAAGCGGTCGCGGGCGTGGCGGTTGCCGCCGAGATGATGGGCATAATAGAGCCGCTGGAAGTCGCCATGCTTTTCCACCACCCAAGTGCACTGCTCGCGCACGAAAGGTTTCAGGATCGAAGCGGCATATTCGTCGTGATTGTAAGGCGCATAGATGTCGCCGATGTCGTGCAGCAGCGCGCAAGCGATCCAGTCGGTGTCTGCGCCGTCGCGCCAGGCACGTGTCGCTGCCTGCAGCGAATGGCCGAGCCGGGTGATCTTGTAGCCGGAAAGACCCGCGTCGAGCTGCACCAGCGCGTCGAGCAGCCGCTCGCCGGTCCTGGCCGCATAGTCGATTTCATGCGCGGTCAGGAACTCGTAGTCGTCCCGGTCGCCATCCTTCATCGCGGTGAATTTTACGGTAGTCATGCCGACCCTCCCGACGAATAATTATGCCGCGATCGGCGCCCGCTTGGTGAGGTTGAGCTTCTGCCGTACCTCTTCCGGTCCAAGGATTCTGGCGCCGAGATTGGTGACGATGCTGGCGGCGCGCTCGACCAGCTGTGCATTGGTGGCCAGCACGCCCTTGTCGAGCCACAGATTGTCCTCCAGCCCGACGCGGACATTGCCGCCGGCCAGCACCGCCGCCGCGGCATAGGCCATCTGGTTGCGGCCGATGGCGAAGGCCGACCAGTTCCAGGTCGACGGCACATTGTTGACCATGGCCATGAAGGTGTTGAGATCATCAGGCGCACCCCACGGCACGCCCATGCAAAGCTGCACCAGCGCATCCGGGTTGAGCACCTTTTCCTCGACCAACTGCTTGGCGAACCACAGATGGCCGGTGTCGAAAGCCTCGATCTCCGGCTTGACGCCGAGCGCCGTCATCATGCCGCCCATGGCGCGCAGCATGCCGGGCGTGTTGGTCATGACATAGTCGGCCTCGGCGAAATTCATGGTGCCGCAGTCGAGCGTGCAGATTTCCGGCAGGCATTGGCGCACATGTTCCATGCGGTTGGTGGCACCGCCCATGTCGGTGCCTTTTTCGTTGAGCGGCAGCGGCGCTTCCGGCGATCCGAACACCATGTCGCCGCCCATGCCGGCGGTCAGGTTCAGGATGACGTCGACTTCTGCCGCGCGGATGCGCTCGGTCACTTCGCGGTAGAGATGCACGTCGCGCCTCGGCCTGCCGGTCTCGGGATCGCGCACATGGCAATGCACGATGGCGGCGCCCGCCTTGGCCGCATCGATGGCGGAATCCGCGATCTGCTTGGGCGAGCGCGGCACATGCGGGCTGCGGTCCTGCGATCCGCCGGACCCGGTCACGGCACAGGTAATGAAGACCTCACGGTTCATCGCAAGCGGCATGGAACTCTCCTCCGAAAGAAATAGACCTCAACAATGCCCGACTTGCCGGAAACTGTTTTGCGTTTTACGAAGCTTCCATGACGAAAAGCGAAAAACCAACGATCTTTCGCGCCGAGCGCTCCCCGCTTAGGGTGACGCTGCTGGTATTTTCCGGTTCGTCGATCATGTGCGTCGCATCCGCCGTCGATCCACTGCGCGCGGCCAACCGCATCTCCGGCGAGACCCTGTTCGATTTCAAGCTGGTCTCGGTGACCGGCGAGGCTCCAGTCACCACTTGCGGCCTGCCGGTGGCGGTCGGCGGCCGCTTCGATGCGGGCGAGTCGACCGACGTTCTTGTCGTCGTCGCCGGCTTCGGCACCCAGAACTATGCGACATCGGCTCTGTTGTCCGGCCTGCGCCGGGCCGCACGGACAGCACGCGCTTGCGGCGGCGTCGAAGCCGGCACCTGGCTGGTGGCGCGCGCCGGCCTGCTGGAAGGACGCAGCGCCACCACCCATTGGGAAGACATGGAGGATTTTTCCTCGGCCTTTCCCGGCGTCGACGTGCGTCCGGACCGTTATGTCATCGACGGGCCGGTGTTCACCTCGGGCGGCGCGTCGCCGACCTTCGACCTGATGCTGCATCTCATCCGCACGAGGCTCGGCATGGCCGTCGCGCTCGATGTCGCCAGCGTCTTCATCTACGACCAGGCGCGCGCCGCCACCGACGCACAGCCGCTGGTCTCGCTCGGCCGGCTCGATGGCTACGATCCGCGGCTGGCGCAAGCGATCCGGCTGATGGAAGCGCATGTCGACCAGCCGCTGACCATTGAAGCGGTGGCCAAGCGCGCCGGCGTGACGGCACGGACGCTGGAGAGCATCTTTCGCAAATCGATCGGCGAGACACCGGGCGCCTATTACCTCAGGCTGCGCCTGGGCGCCGCGCGCCGGCTGGTGGTCGATACAAGGATCGCCATGGCCGATATTGCCGGGCGGACCGGATTCTCATCCGCCGCGGCGTTTTCAAGAGCGTTTTCAAGGGCTTTCGGCGAAGCGCCGGTCAGGCTGCGCCGGGGCTGACTATGATAGAATCAGGCAGCGTTCTGACGGTCGCTGCCGCCGTCGATCTGCGAGCGCATTTGCTTGGCAAGATGGGTCTCGAAACGGCTGGCCACAGCGCGATCCCATTCGTTCGAGCGGCGCGTGCCGTCCTTCGGATGCGGCATTGCCATCAGCCGGTCGATGATCGATCCAGCCTCGCCAGGTGAGAGCAGGGCGTCGATTTCACGTTCGTTCTGCATATCGGTTCGCCTCCTTCTTCCTCTCCCGCCACGAGCCACTCTTATACGAGATTCGTGACGGCAGTTTGAAGGCAAGAGCGAGGTCATTGAAGGGCGTCGAAGGGCAAAACCATGTCGCTGGACCGGGCCATGCGCAAAGCTGTTCCTGCGCCCAGGCAGGTCAGGTCAAGGAGAAATCTATTGTTGGATTGCGCAATTCCCAAGGCAAAGCGCTGCACGCTTTTCCCGGGGAAACCGTTATCCACTTTTCCTGGAATTGCTCAAAGCCGCTTTTCGAACAGCACCGTGGTGAAGCCACTGTCCCATTCGTCATCGGGATAGCGGCTTTTCTCGATATAGCCGACCGCTTTGTAGAGTGCTTGTGCGGGCAGGTTGAACGTGTCGGTCTCCAGCCGCGCCTGCGCCAATCCGGCCGCACTGACCGCCTGTTCGGCATGGGAAAGCAGCTTGCGGCCGACACCTTGGCCTTGACGGGATGCCATCACGTGCAGGGCCTCGATGAAATCCGCGCGCCAATGGATCAAGCCGGCGACCTCGCCATCGATCTCGGCAACGGCGAATTCAGGCCAGCTCTGGTCGACATAGCGCCCGCCAATATCCGTCTCGACATAGCGTTGCGCGGCTGCTTCGGTGATGTTCGGCAGCCAGGTGCCTTCGAAGGTTTCCTGCAGCACCTGCTTCAGCGCCGGAATATCGCTCGCCTGCGCCGGGCGCACAATGATTCGATCCTCTGCCATTTCCGTCTCCTGCCAATGCATGTCGCCCAAAGTGCACAGCGATTTGGGACGACGACATGCCGCCGCACGGGTCCTCTTTCGGTGACACGTGTAGCGTCCTGGTCTCACGCAGGCTGCCGAAGATCTGTGCGATCCTCGGCAGCTTGTCGCGAAGTGGGCTGACTAGCAGATGGCGATGGCGGCGGCTTTCAGCCAGTGGCGCCGGATGTCGGTCCAAAGATGAAGCGGCGCTCGCCCTACACGTAGCGGTTGACGATGTTTTCCAGCAGTTCCTGGCGGCCGGACCTCGGCTGCGGCTCGATCTTCTTCTTGACGACACGCTCGGCGATATCCTCAAGCGTGCGCTTGCCGGCAAGCATCGCCTTGCCCTCGGCCGTGTTCCAGCCGGCATAGCGTTCGGCCAGCGGCGCCGACAGTGCCTTGTCCTCGACCATGCGCGCCGCAGCTTTCAGGCCGCGAGCGCAAGAGTCCATGCCGCCGATATGGCCGATCAGCAGGTCCTGCGGATCGAGCGACTGGCGGCGCAGCTTGGCGTCGAAATTGGTGCCGCCGGTCTTGAAGCCGCCAGCCTGCAGGACTTGGTAGTAGGCCAGTGCCATTTCCGGCACGTTGTTGGGGAACTGGTCGGTGTCCCAGCCCGACTGGTAGTCGTTGCGATTCATATCGATCGAACCGAAAATGCCGAGCGCATTGGCCAGAGCCAGTTCGTGCTCGAAGGAATGGCCGGCCAGGATGGCGTGGCCCTGCTCGATATTGACCTTGACCTCCTTCTCCAGCCCGAAGCGCTTGAGGAAGCCGTAGACCGTGGCGACATCGTAATCGTACTGATGCTTGGTCGGCTCCTGCGGCTTCGGCTCGATCAGGATCGTGCCCTTGAAGCCGATCTTGTGCTTGTAGTCGACGACCATGCTGAGGAACCGGCCGGCCTGTTCCTGTTCGCGCGCAAGGTCGGTGTTGAGCAGGGTCTCATAGCCTTCGCGCCCGCCCCACAGCACGTAGTTTTCGCCCTTCAGCCGCTTGGTGACGTCGATACAGCTTTTTACCGTCGCCGCCGCGTAGGCAAAGACATCCGGATCGGGATTGGTGGCCGCGCCCGACATGAAGCGGCGGTTCGAGAACAGATTGGCGGTGCCCCAAAGCAGCTTGACGCCGGTCTGCTTCATCTTGCCCGCGAAGTAGTCGGCGATCTCATCGAGGCGCGCCGCACTCTCGGAAAAATCCTTGCCTTCCGGCCGTACATCGGCGTCGTGGAAGCAGAAGTAGGGCGCGCCGAGCAACGAGAACATCTCGAAGGCGACGTCTGCTTTCAGTTTTGCCAGCTCCATCGTGTCGGTGCCGCCGGCCTTGGGAAACCACGGCCGGTCGAAAGTCTGGCCGCCGAACGGATCGCCACCCGGCCAGGCAAAGGAGTGCCAGTAGGCAACGGCGAAGCGCAGATGATCTTCCAGCCGCTTGCCGGCGACGACCTCATCGGGATTGTAGAACCTATAGGCCAGCGGATTGGTCGAATCCGGCCCTTCATATTTGATCTTCTGGATGTCGCCGAAAAATCCACTGCTCATGATTTCTGTCCTCTCACAAAGTTCTGACGCCATTACCTCAGGCGTAATTGGTTTCACGCCGGCGCTGGTTGAAAAGGGTCATGTCAAAGCCACCAAACGAAGGAGACAGACCATGACCGACCTCACCAAGATCGCTAAAAACTACATCACCGCCTGGAACGAAAGCGATGCCGGCCGCCGGGCCGAATTGCTCAAGGCGACCTTCACGGAAGACGTCAGCTACCGCGATCCGCTCATGCAGGGTGATGGCCATGAAGGCGTCGCGGCTCTGATCGACGGCGTGCAGCAGCGCTTTGCCGGTTTCCGGTTCTCGCTGAAGGGTACGCCGGACGGTTTTGCCGACAAGATCCGCTTCTCGTGGAATCTCGGACCTGAGGGGACGCCTTCGGTGATCGAAGGTACCGACATCGGAATCATCGAGAACGGCCGCCTCAAGAGCGTCACCGGTTTTCTCGACAAGGTGCCGGCGCAGTGAGCCGGACAGCCGCGGCGTGGGCGAAAGACCGCTCACGCCGTGGCGACCCTGATTGCCGGGTACAGCGCCCGGTAGCGCTGATAGGCATCGGCATAGGCGCCGCCGAGCGCCGCATCCGGTTCGATAGTTGCGTCCGTCCTCGGGGCCGTACAGATTTCGAGCGGATCGGCACCCGTCGCCGCGATCAGGCCGAGCCGCGCGGCACCAAAGGCGGCGCCGAAGTCGCCGTCGGCAGGAATGTCGACAGGCAGTTGAAGCGCGGTGGCAATCGCCTTCAACCAGTAGCGTGAGCGCGAACCGCCGCCGATCGCCGTCACCCGCGTCAAGGCTGTGCCGGCCGTGGCCAGCGCTTCGAGGCTGTCGCGGAAGGCAAAGGCTACACCCTCCAGCACGGCCTGGGTCAGCACGGCACGGCTCGATTGATGCGCCAGCCCGGTGAACGCGCCGCGAATGGCGGAATCATTGTAGGGCGTGCGCTCACCCGAGAGGTATGGCAGGAAGGACACGCCGCTCGGCGCCTTCAATGTGTCGCCGAGCTCAGTGGTCAACTCGCCGGCGCTCTTCCCGGTGATTTCCGACAGCCAGTTGAGCGAATCGGTTGCCGACAGGATGACCCCCATCTGGTGCCACGTGTTCGGAAGCGCGTGGCAGAAGGTGTGAACCGCGCTAGCCGGGTTGGGCAGGTAGGAAGCGTTGGCGGCAAACAGCACACCCGACGTGCCGAGCGAAACCACAGCGTGGCCGGCGCCAACCGTGCCCATGCCGCAGGCCGAGGCCGCGTTGTCGCCGGCGCCACCGGCGATCGGAATGCCGGCCTGAACGCCCCACTTCGATGCCAATTCGCTGCGCAACGCGCCTGCCTTCTGCGTACCCTCGACCAGCGACGGCATCTGCTTTTCATCGAGCGATGTCGCCGCGAGCAAATCCGCACTCCAGCGCCGCTTGCCGACATCGAGCCAGGACGTGCCGGCAGAATCCGACATTTCCGAAATGTGCTCGCCCGAAAGCCAGAGCCGCAGGAAATCCTTGGGCAGCAGCACTTTTGCGACCTTGGCGAAGACAGCGGGCTCGTTGTTCTTCACCCAGGCCAGTTTCGGCGCGGTGAACCCGGGAAAGACGATGTTGCCGGTCAGGGCGCGGAAACGCGGATCGGCATCGAGGACGGCGGCCTCGGCATGGCTGCGCGTGTCGTTCCACAGGATGCAGGGGCGCAGCACCTTGTCGGCGGCGTCAAGCAGCGTGGCGCCATGCATCTGGCCGGACAGGCCAATGCCCTTGACTGCCGCGAGTTCATGCGGATGGGAGGATTTGAGCTCGGCGATTGCGTCTTCGCAGGCCCGGATCCAGTGCTCGGGATTCTGTTCCGACCAGCCGGGGTGCGGCCGTGAAACATCAAGCGAACCATGGCCGGAACCGAGGACGGTTTGCCCGGCATCGATCAGCAGCGCCTTGACGCCCGACGTCCCGAGATCGAGGCCCAGATACATGTCTTCCTCCCACGCCAGTTAATTTTTTCGGGTCTCGAAAAAATCTGGCTTGGCCAGTTTCTAAAACAAGATCCGCTTCGGGTCAATTCTCCGACAAATCGGCGGCGCGTCGCACAAACAGCGCTGACAGCGGACTTTCGGGCCGCGCCATCGAACGCTCCGCCGTGAGCGCCTTGGCCAGCGCACCCTCACCGGCGCGCAAGGCCGCCTCGATCAGCGTCAGGTCGATGACGTCGCGCTGGGCGTGGCTGCCACCGAAACGATGTGCGATCGCCCGGATCGGCCGGATCAGGCGCGCGGTCTCGGCGTAGCTGCCCTCACCGAATGCCTTGATGGCGAGCGTCAGCGGATGGCCGACATCCCGCGTGAAAGCCGCATTGTCGTCGCTGCCACGCATGGCCTCGCGCTGAGCCTCGAGCAAGGCGAGGGCCGGCGCATCTAACCCGGCACCCACGAAGGCCATCATCGCGTGGGCGTCGTTGAAGGCATAAAGACCCGCTCCCGCCTTGCCCCAGTTGGCGGCGAGTGCCGCCCAGCGGTCGCCGACATCGACGCCGCCGAGGTGGAGCCGCCACAGGATTGCCGAGGCATCGACCATGTTGAGCGCCATCGTCGATTGCACGCTGTAGATAGGGCCGTCATAGAGGGCCAGCACCGCGTCGGTCTCGCCGAGATCATAATGGAACAGCGCCAGGTGCCACCAATTGTGGACCTGCAGGAAGCTCTCCCGTGTCCACGCTTCCGGATTGGCGCGCATCCAGGCAATGCCATCCCTTTGCCGGCTTTGCATCTCCATGACATGGGCGACGGCGTGCTGCGCCCAGCCGTCGCGCGGCTCGATGTCGACTGCCTCGCGGCCAAGCTGCTCGGCCCTGACATAGTCACCCATTTCCTCCAGCCCGAAAGCCTGCATGCCGAGCATGGCGTGGTAGCCGGGCATGCCGCTTTGCCACGAAGGCAGGGCACGAGCGATGCGGTCGCGCAGCATGCGGGCATTGCCGGTGAAGAAATCGATCTGGTGGCCGACCTGCAGCGCCAGCCCGTCGCGCGGGGTCTCGATGGTGATGTCCTCGAGAACGCGGCTGGCCTCATGCCAGCGCCCGCTGGCGAGATGGCCAAGGGCCGAGACATGCGCCCGCTCGCGCGTGGTCGCGGCAAGCGGCAGTGCGGCCTCATGGCAAGCCTTGGCCACGGCCGTCGCCTCCCGCTCGGTGGCGAGGCCGAACAGATATCCCTTGAAGACATGGGCCATGACGAAGCCGGGATCTTCCGCGATGGCGCGGTCGACGGAAGCTACGGGATCGCCGATGAAGCACTGCAGTTCACGCACTGCCTGGCTGTAAGGCGTGAATCCCGCCTCCGTCGCGCCCGAAAGTGCCAGGCCGAATGCGTCCCTGATTGCCATGCGATGTCCTTTATCGACCCGTGACAGGCCCTTGATCCTTCGGCCCAAACCGATCCTAAAGCATAGGCCACGGACACGCCAACCGTGCGCTACGCCAGACCTTTCAGTAGTCTTTGCAGTTTAGCAACCATGCGGGGCAGATTAGGCTTTGTAAAATTGAATGAATTGTGTCTTCATTGCGGCGGCTGGCGGGGGCTGGAAATCGCGAATCGAGAGGGGACGCGATGCGGCATGTGAAGAACTCGCTTCCGAACAGTCGTTCGGCGGATGCGCAGGTGACAATTGCTTCGCAACGGCGAAAGCCGCATCCGTTACATCCGTGGCTTATTAGCATCCTCTCAACTACAGCTTTTGCGTTGCTGCCCAACTCCGCCGCGTTTGCCGCATGCGTGCTGGCTCCATCCGCCGGAAACACCGTCTACACCTGTGACAGCGGCGACTCAGGCGGCAGCCTCACCGATCTCGACGGCGACAACACGCTGAATTTTCCCGCCGGCGGCACCGGGCAGATATCAGGCAATGTGACCTTTGGCGTCGGCACGGACCGCATCGACATGCAGTCCGGCACCATAACCGGCGCCGTCGATCAGGGTGGCGGCACGGATTTCTTCACCATTGGCGCGGGCACCGTCGCCGGCAATGTCCAGCAGGGCGCCGGCATCGACGACTTCAACATGAGCGGCGGCCAGATCGGCTCGCTCAACCAGGGCGACGGCCTCGACACCTTCACCATGACCGGCGGACGCATCGTCGATTTCTTCGACGATGGCGACCACGCCGTGATGACCGGTGGCCGCATCGGCCGGGTCAACATGAAGCTAGATCAGAACTATTTCAACATGTCAGGCGGCACCATCGACCGCAACCTCGTCACCGGCTTCGACAAGGATACGATCATCCTGTCGGGCGGCACCATCGGCGGCAACATCAGCGTCAGCGGCGGCAATGACAGCGTCACGGTCACCGGCGGCACGGTCGGTGGCGATATACTGATGAGCTTTGGCGCCGACAATTTCGTCTGGAACGGTGGCGGCATCATCTATGGTTCCGTCGATCTCGGCGGCGATAACGACACCGCCAGGCTCAGCAACCTCACCAACGCCAATCTCGGTGCCACGGATGCCATATCAGGTGGTGCCGGCACCGATGCGCTGACCCTGGACAACGTCAAACTGGATGGCATCAGCCGGCTCCAGAACTGGGAAAGCATCGACGCCACCAATGACACCCAGCTGATGATGGACAGCAATCTGGTGCTCGGCGACAGCGGCACCGGCACCGGTTCGCTCAGTGTCGATGCCGCAAGCACGCTCTATGGCGGCGGCTTCAATGCGGCGATCCAGGCGTTTACGGCAGGCCAGCTGGCGCAGGTCACCAATGCCGGCCGCATCGACCTGACCAATGGCAGCACCGGCGCCACCGACAGCCTGACGATTTCGGGCAATTATGTCGGCCTGGGTGGCCTGCTGCTTATCCAGACCGAGCTCGGTGACGATTCCTCCGCATCCGACAAGTTGGTCCTGTCGAGCGGAACGGCTTCCGGTTCGACCGGCATCTCCGTGTTCAATCTCGGCGGCGCGGGGGCTGCGACCACGCAGGACGGCATCATGGTCATCCAGGCAATCAACGGCGCCACCTCGGGCGCCACGACATTCGCGCTCGACGCCCCGG